>CAMYLH010000752.1 GCA_947259065.1 uncultured Desulfobacterales bacterium | reverse complement strand
GATTCCGGTCCAGTACTGGGCCTGGCTCAAAAACTTTGTGCGCGGTGACTGGGGTTATTCCTTTGCCACCAAACGTCCGGTGCTGCAGGAAATCTGGGATCGGTTGCCCAACACACTCTATCTGACAGGATTCTCCCTTATTGTGGCGCTGATCATCGCCATTCCGGCAGGCATCATTTCGGCCACCCGGCAATATTCCATCTTCGATCATATCACCACGACCCTGACTTATGTCGGGCGCTCGATGCCGGTCTACTATTCGGGCCTGCTGCTGATCATCATATTCAGCATCTGGCTGCGATGGTTTCCCAGCGGCGGCATGCATACACTGGGAAAAGAATTTTCGATGATCGACAGCCTGCGTCATTTGTTTCTGCCGGTGCTCAGCCTGTCGACCCTGATCGCCGCCAAATATGTCCGCTTTTTGCGAACCAGCATGCTCGAAGTGATTCATCAGGACTACATTCGAACTGCCGCCGCCAAAGGATTGCGCAACCGGATCATCATCTTCAAGCATGCCTTTCGAAACGCAGCCATTCCCCTGGTCACAGTGGTCGCCATCGATCTGCCGGTATTGTTTGCCGGTGCCCTTTTTACCGAGACCGTATACTCCTGGCCCGGAATGGGCCGCTTGTTTGTAGACTCGGCGACCCGCTTCGACTACTCCATCGTCATGGGTATCGTGGCAGCCATTGCATTTCTGGTGGTCGTCTCCAATTTAATTGCAGATGTCATTTATGGGATCCTTGATCCCCGAATTACATACAGCTGACAGGTTTTCAATGGGCAGAAGCGCTTTTTTCGAAGAACATAAAAACAAGCTGTGGTTTATGACCCTGCGGCAGTTCCTGCGCCACAAGATGGCGGTCTTCGGAATGATCATCATGGCCGTCATCATCCTGATGGTTGTTTTTGTCGATCAAATCGCTCCTTACGACCCGGAAACACCGGATTTAAACAACATGCTGTCTCCTCCCAGTCTTGAGCACCCATTCGGTACCGATGAACTGGGGCGCGACATGTTCACGCGCACCATGTATGGCGGCAGGGTGTCATTGATCGTCGGTGTATTTGCCATGCTGGTGGCCGTTACCATCGGAACACTCATCGGTGCCATTGCGGGTTACTTCGGGGGCACCATCGATAATGCCCTGATGCGCTTTACCGACTTTGCCCTTGCCTTTCCCAGAATCTTCGTCCTGATTCTGTTTGCCATCATATTCATGCGCCCGCCGTTCAGTGACAATCCGGTTGTCGTTCTCGTTTTCGGTGCCTTGTACAAAATGCCGGTGGCCCGGGTGGTGGTCGTGATCGGGATCCTGGGCTGGATGGACGTCGCCCGTCTGGTGCGGGGATCATTTCTGGAAATCAGAAACCAGGAATATGTCGAGTCGGCCCGGGTTCTGGGAGCCAACACCGGCCGGATCATGTTCCGCCATATCTTGCCCAACGCCCTGGGACCCATCATCGTAGCGGCCAGTCTCGGTGTCGCCGATGCCATCATTTCCGAGTCCGGTCTCAGCTTTTTGGGCCTCGGCATTCAACCGCCTACGGCAACCTGGGGCAATATGCTCAAAAATGCGCTCGATCAGATATTTGCCGCCCCCTGGACCGCCATCATCCCGGGTTTCATGATTTTTATGACCGTGTTGAGTATCAACTACATCGGGGACGGATTGCGTGACGCTTTCGACCCGCATAAGATTCTTTGAGGCACCTGCTGGTGGATAGATACAGGTTGTTCCGACCACATGCGGGATGATGATATCCAGAATGGTGATCTTTTAATCTATTTTCTATGTTTTCTGTAAAGCCAATATTGAAACGATTGGTCTCAAATGTTTATTGGAGAATATAAACGTAGTGGAAGGCAGATTTTTGCCTGCTATGGATTTACTTCATTTAATGACTGAAATCAAAAAGGAAGGCGTGCCGAGTCATAGCTCGTAGCGATTACAGTGGAGAAAATGAATGGCCCGTCTTCGTCCTTCGGACTACGCCGCGGCAGTCTTCGCTCTCCGCTCAGCTGAGAGCGAAGACTGGTGGAGGCGACGGGAGTCGAACCCGCCGCCTTTAAGGTTTTCAAACTTTCTGTTTAGCGAACCTCTTCATACTCCGCGTCAACGACTTCATCCTCATTTCCGGTGGTGGATGAACCATCAGTACCGCTTGCAGACTCCTGCCCGGTCCCCGGCTGCTGGTACACAGATTCCGCCAGCCGATGGGAGGCATGGGTTAAGGTTTCCGTTAACCGTTTGATATCTAGCGT
>CAMYLH010000751.1:935-5181 GCA_947259065.1 uncultured Desulfobacterales bacterium | reverse complement strand
TTGAATCATCCGCCAGATTGTGCAGTTCTTCCGGGTCATTTTTTATATCAAAAAACAGTGGCGGCATGTTCGCAAAGTGGACATACTTAAATTGAGCATCCCGAATCACGTTAAAGGCGCATTCTCCGTAAGCCAATCCCAACTCTTTGCCCGGCGATACACCCGGATATTCGTCAAAATATCCGAAATCCACCTCCCAGTGAACTTCAGTACGCCTTCTTTTCAATGGATCGCCCCGAAAAAAAGGCAACAGGGAGACACCATCACATTGTCTGGGAATCTCACCGCCAAAAAGCTCGAGCAGGGTCGGCAGGATATCAATATTTTCGGTAAATGCATCGATAATCCGACCGCTTTTCATGGGCGTGATACCATCGGGTATCCGTATGATGAGCGGAATGTGGAAGCTTTGATCAAAATATGAGCCCTTACCGAGTAAACCGTGATCTCCGAGTTGGTCTCCGTGGTCGCTTACGAACACGATAACGGTTTGGTCATACTGACCGGTTTCGTTTAGCAATTCAAGGATCCTGCCGATATTGTCGTCAATCTCCGTCATCAATCCATAATAGGTGGCGCGCAACTGGCGCAAGGAGCCTTCATCTCTTGGATAATTTTGAGACTGATAGTTCCCGATATTCAGATTCTTGTCCAATAAAAACTTAAGATAGGGATGCAGATTCTTCTCTTCTCCCTTAGAAGAGCCCACTACGCAGGGGGGCACGTCACCAGGGTGGTACATCTTATTATAGGGCTCAGGGGCTAAATATGGCGGATGAGGCCTCAGGTAACTGATGTGCAAAAACCAGGGGCTGTCACCCGGCCGCCGGATATACTGCAGTGCTTGATCGGTAATAAAAGCCGTATCGCTCTCATCCCTGGAATAACAAGCCGGTGCATATGTTTTTGCTCTGTTTTCAGCTCCCGGATAATTTTCCGCTGACTTATAATACAGGTCACTAAGGTTTGCCGGAAGGCGGTAACCTTTTGCTTCTAACCACCGTGCCCAGGGTTCCGGGAAGCCGGTGGATGGCATTGCGAGAACCCTTGAAAAGCCCGGCAGAATACCCTCATAGGTTTTGAGCACCGGATCATTGGCCGCATAACAGCGTGGATCGGCCGTCGTGTCGGTGTACCCTGCCAGGACCGGGTCGTACCCGAGCTTTCTCATTTCCAGAGCTATATTTGTGTGCCGTGCATCAAGGGGAGTCCCGTTGTGGATCGAGCGATGATTTTGCAGGTACATCCCCGTATACAAGGAGGCCCTGCTCGGACCGCACGGGGTGCATTGGGCGAAATGGCTTTTAAACAGAAGGCCTTTGGATGCCAGTTTGTCAAGATTGGGAGTCTTGACTGCCGGGTGATTCAATGCCGACAGGCATTCTCCACGCCATTGGTCGGCTGTGATGAAAAGTAAATTTTTTGGTTTCATGGGTGTCTTATCCTGCTTTTTAATTTAATCCATAAAAATTTGGGTTGTAGGAAAATTCATCGGCATTGGCAAGAACAATTATTAATGTGCGATGATGGTCGATAAGAGCAACAGATTGAAGGATTGCATTTTAAAAGTTTTTTCTATATTAATAAAAAATCAGCGGCAACCAGCAGAGGTGACTCCGGCCCCTTCCAAGGGCCACCCTCATACCCTCAGCTCTGCTGATGGTCGCTGATTTCTCAGCGTTCTCTGCGAACTCTGCCTGCCCAATGAAATCTCAGTTGCACTTATTTCATCGGGGCGGTCAACTATTACCTTTTTTCAAACCAAAGCACCCGCGGGAGGCAATCATGTACGGCAAATATGGTGCAGAGCTAAAACACGAACTCGAAGAAATCGCCCAGTCCGGCTTGTATAAATCAGAACGTCACATCTCATCCGCCCAGCAGGCCCGCATCAACGTCGGAGAAAACCAGGTTCTCAATATGTGCGCCAACAATTACCTTGGCTTGGCAAATAACAGTGAAATCATCAAAGCAGTCAAAGCGGGTTTGGATGAACGGGGATTTGGCATGGCCTCCGTGCGCTTTATCTGCGGCACCCAGGATATTCATTCCGAGCTCGAAAAGAAAATAAGCCATTTTTTCGGTACGGACGACACCATTCTTTACTCATCTTGTTTTGATGCCAATGCCGGCCTTTTTGAAACATTACTTGGTGAAAAGGATGCGATTATCTCGGATGCCTTAAATCCGCCTATGCAAAGCGGCCCGCTTCAGGTATACCCACGGAGACATGGCTTCGCTGGAAAATTGTCTCAATGAGGCTGTCAATGCAAAAACCAGAATGATCGCTACAGACGGTGTCTTCAGCATGGACGGAGACTATGCAAAATTGAACCACATCTGCGATCTGGCAGAAACTCATGATGCCCTGGTCATGGTGGATGACAGTCATGCCACCGGCTTTGTGGGACCGACGGGACGTGGCACACCTGAACTTTACGGGGTTCAGGATCGGGTCGACGTCATCACGTCAACCCTGGGAAAAGCATTGGGTGGTGCTTCCGGTGGATTCACTACCGGACGCAAGGATATCATCGAAATACTCCGCCAGCGCTCCCGCCCTTACCTTTTCTCAAATTCCCTGGCACCGCCCATTGTTTCGGCAGCCCTGAAAACCATCGACCTGTTGAAGGAATCAAAATCTGCCAAAGAAAAGTTGGAATCCAACACCATTTTCTTCAGAGAGCAGGTGGCCAAGGCCGGTTTTACCATCAAATCCGGCACCCATCCCATTGTTCCCATCATGCTGGGCGATGCCAAACTGGCCCAGGAGATGGCGACCATGCTGCTGGAAGAAGGCGTGTACGCCGTAGGTTTCTTTTATCCGGTGGTTCCCAAAGGACAGGCACGAATCCGGGTACAGATTTCGGCCGCACATTCCAGGGAAGATATTGAGTTTGCATTGGATAAATTTATTAAAGTTGGTAAAGCATTGGAAGTGATCGCATAAAGATAATTCGAATGAATGGAATCTAATTTTTACTAAAGTAATATTAGACAGGATCAACGGGATTAACTGGATATTAGGGCCTTCGGCTTAAGAGTATCTCGCCGTTGGCGAAAGGAATCCCATTAATCCTGTAATTCCTGCTTGCCCAATGGAATCTTTTTATCCTATTCCATCGGGGTCAAAAAAAGAATTTAAAATAGCATCTATTCCTTATATCATTTGCAAGTGAAAGGCACGTGGCCATGAAAATGAAAGCCCTGGTAAAAGCCAAACAGGAACCGGGTATCTGGCTGGAGGATGTTGCGGTGCCGGAAATCGGAATCAACGATGTCCTGGTCAAGATTCACAAAACGTCTATTTGCGGCACGGATGTGCACATCTACAACTGGGATGCCTGGGCTCAAAAAACGATCCCGGTCCCCATGCATGTCGGGCACGAGTTTGTCGGCACCGTTGCAGAAATCGGCGCCAACGTTCATGACTTTAAACCCGGCGACATTGTTTCCGGCGAGGGTCACCTCGTCTGTGGACGGTGCCGCAATTGCCTGGCAGGTCGACGACACCTGTGCATGAATACCAGCGGGGTGGGTGTCAACAGGCCCGGTGCGTTTGCCGAGTATCTATGCATTCCGGTGACCAATGCATGGTACTGCGACCCGGATATTCCCATGGATATTCTCTCGTGTTTCGACCCTCTGGGAAACGCCACCCACACCGCCCTTTCCTTCGATGTCCTCGGAGAAGACGTCCTGATAACCGGTGCCGGTCCCATCGGTTGCCTGGCCGCCGGCATTGCCAGGCACGCCGGAGCACGGCATGTAGTCATCACCGATGTCAATCCCTATCGCCTGGAACTGGCTAAAAAAATGGGGGCAACCCTGACCCTGGACGTACGGCGCCAAAAAATCGAAGATGCGCAGAAAAAACTGGGAATGCGAGAAGGGTTTGATGTCGGCATGGAAATGTCCGGCAACCCCGACGCCCTGCGCTCGATGCTGGCCAACATGTGCCATGGTGCCAAAATTGCCATGCTGGGTATCCTGCCGCCGGCCACCGCCATCGACTGGGATCTGGTTGTTTTCAACGGTTTGACCCTCAAGGGGATCTACGGCCGTGAAATGTATGAAACCTGGTATAAGATGACAGTCATGATTCAGTCGGGTCTGGATATCACACCCGTCATTACCCATCGCTTTCACTTCTCCGAATATGAGAAGGCCTTTGACATTATGCGCTCCGGCAAGTCCGGCAAAGTGATCTTAAACTGGGTGGAGGATTAACATTAGGTTCTTAGGC
>CAMYLH010000751.1:0-915 GCA_947259065.1 uncultured Desulfobacterales bacterium | reverse complement strand
CAATTCCAGCTCGTCCGGGTTAGGTCTTTAAAAACGGCAACCAAGGTTAATAGATATCGTCCAACTCAAGCAACTGCTTAAGGTTCGTAATAACAGGCACCGAGGTTTGCACATCCGGCCAGTTACGACGCACGCTATAATGCTTCAGCCAGACAGGGTATAAACCAGAGTCTCGTGCGCCACAAATATCGATACGATAGTCATCTCCCACGTAGACCGCCTGCCCGGCCTCAATCTCAAGTTTTTCCAGGCACAGACGAAAGGGTTCCGCGTCGGGTTTGGGGGCTATATCACCTTCCCCCGCGACAATGATAACCCGAAAGAATTTCTCCAGCTCGGGGAAAAGACTGATACGATGGGTACCAGTGGCATTTTGTCCCTGGGTGTTGGTAATTAAAGCAATTTCATAGCGGGCCCTGAGGGATTCGAGCACTTCTTCAGCCTCGGGGAAAACAGTGGTACGGGCTTTTACCGTTTCCCAGTATTCGGCCTCCCACTTTTCTAGCTGTCCTGATTCCGGCGCCAGGCAGTAATAATAATAAACCTCTCGCCACAGTGAATGTCTGGAAAAATCGGATCGCTCATGAAACTCCTTGCGAAGCCGCCGGTAGATCGTCAGAAAATCTTCCCGGACCGTCAGACCGAGATTTGCAATCAATTGATCCTGATTCTGTTTTTCAGCGGTGCGAAATCCATCGGCAGAATCCACCAGGGTTTGGCCGAAATCGAATATGACTGCTTTAATCATAAGAAAATGCCTAAAAGTGATGTTCCGTGCAAAATGGTTGATTGAGTTGATTCGGTTAATTGGTTGATTGGGTTGATTGAGTTGATTGGTTGATACAATTAATTCAATCAGCCATTCAACTGATTCAACCACCAAATAGGAGCTCTCTTGCTTAATATCCTCGGATC
>CAMYLH010000750.1 GCA_947259065.1 uncultured Desulfobacterales bacterium | reverse complement strand
GATCCAGGTGCGCGAAGACGAACGCGACTGGGAAGGCGCCGCCGAGCGTCTGCTGCACAGCTTCGGGCTTTCCCTGTTGGTGCCAGACGCACACTATGCGCAAGTCGCCGAGTGGGTCGACCGTACCCACCTCAGAGGACGCCTGGTGTACTACCGGGTGCGCGAGCCAAAGGAGGCGCACATCGCCGACCTTCATGCTACCTACCCCAGGGCAGCCTCTCGGGATGTACCATCCCTCACCTCCTCGCTGGTGCGTAAACTGGTTATCAAACCGGACTCGGCGTTCTATCGCTGGCTGGATGCCGAACTTGCACGGCGTTTCGACTTTGCCTGTTGCGAGACATTGACCCAGTTCCGCCGCGAGAAGAAAGCGGTCACCCGCAGCGGACAAATCAAAACCGGCGGCGGCCGCCACGAGAAAGACGACCGACACCGTATCGGCGACCGTTCACGTTATGTGCTGGGCTGGAGCAACGAAGCCAAGATCGACGCCCTGGAAAAACAGGCCGGCGATCTCGCAACCCGTATGCAGGCGGTTGCCGACCAGGTCGCCACGCGGCAAACAGAACTGAACGCCCTCAACCAGCGTCTGACCGACCTTGAAAAGCTCGCGGTGTTCGGTGAGTTCCGCGAACTCGACTGGCGGCCGCTGGCGCTGGACATCGAACGGCTCGAGCGGGAAAAACGTCAGTTGGAGGCCGGGTCGGACATCCTACGCACGCTTGACGCTCAATTGCAGGCGTTGGAACAGCGCCTCGAGGCCGCTGAGTCGGAACGGGATGGAGCCAAGCGCGAACACGCCAAGTGTGAAGAAAAGCGCGACCGAGCCGGCGAACAGTTGGACGCGGCCCAGGTTTTACTCGACGCCATGTCCGAGGAAACCAAACGGCGCTACTTTCCGCAACTCGAAGCCATGCACCATGATGCCCTGGGCGATCACACGCTCTCGGTCGAGTCTTGCGAAAACCGCCAGACTGGCATGCGAGAATGGCTGCAAGACAGAATTGATGCCGAAGAGAAAAAGATCAACCGCTTGACCGAAAAGGTCATCAAGGCCATGGAAGCCTATTGCCAGGCCTACCCCCTGGAAACCCGCGAAGTGGATGTCAGCGTGCAGGCGGCCGACGAATACCTGTCCATGCTGCAGGCGCTCAGGAACGACGACCTGCCGCGCTTCGAGGCCCGCTTCAAAGCGCTGCTCAACGAGAACACCATCCGCGAAGTGGCCAACTTCCAGGCGCAGCTCAACCGCGAGCGCCAGACCATCCGCGAACGGGTCGAGACTATCAACCGCTCGCTGCAAGATATCGATTACAACCCGGGACGCTATATCACCCTGCTGGCCGAGTCAGCCTTGGACGCCGATATCCGCGATTTCCAGCAGGATCTTCGCGCCTGCACCGAAGGTGCACTCACCGGTTCCGAAGACGAACAATACTCCGAATCAAAGTTCGTACAGGTTAAACACATCATCGAACGTTTCCGCGGGCGAGAAGGCTTGAGCGATCTGGACCGCCGCTGGACCCGCAAAGTCACCGATGTACGTAACTGGTTCAGCTTTTCCGCCTCGGAACGTTGGCGCGAAGACGACAGCGAATACGAACATTATTCCGATTCCGGCGGAAAGTCGGGCGGTCAAAAGGAAAAACTCGCCTACACGGTACTGGCCGCGAGCCTCGCCTATCAGTTCGGCCTGGAATGGGGCGAAGTGCGCTCACGCTCTTTCCGTTTCGTGGTGATCGACGAGGCCTTCGGCCGCGGCTCCGACGAGTCGGCCCGCTATGGTCTGGAGCTGTTCAAACGGCTCAACCTGCAATTGCTGATCGTCACACCGCTACAGAAGATCCACATCATCGAGCCCTACGTCGCCAGCGTCGGCTTTGTACACAATGAAGCAGGTGCCCATTCACTGCTGCGCAATCTCACCATCGAAGAGTATCGGGTGGAGCAGGCAAAGCACCGCGCTGCGCAATTTGGCCCAGGCCACCCTCTCTCGCCTGAGGGCGATTCACCTCGCGGCCCAGGCCACCCTCTCGACCGCGGTGCGGTCTCACCTTGAACTGGACGCAAGCCGATGATATCAAACACCAGCTCGAACGGCGTTGGCAACGCGGACAGATCCTTGCCGCACGCTTACAGGGTGAAGCGCTTTTCCCGCTGCAATTAACAATGAAAAAGCCCGGCGCAAAGGCACTGGCGGATCACTTCGACGCCGTGCGCTTGTGGACTCAGTCACTCATCAAGGGTAGCCGGACAAAACGGGGTTTTGGCTACGAGATCGAATGGCGG
>CAMYLH010000749.1 GCA_947259065.1 uncultured Desulfobacterales bacterium | reverse complement strand
TGTGTGTCTTCGGCTATGCACCCCGCAGTGTCATGCCCGTGAATCAAATGGTCCAGTGCGTCAATGCCGTCACCGGGTGGGATACTAGCCTGCTGGAATTGATGAATGCCGGCGAGCGCAGCATTGCAATGGCGCGCGTATTCAACAGCCGCGAAGGCTTTACCATTAAAGACGACAAACTGCCCAAAAGACTGTTTGATCCAAAGCCCGATGGACCGAATGCCGGAGAGCAGATCTTCACCGAAGACAAGTTTAATGACGCCGTGAAGCAGTATTATGACATCCTCGGCCTCGATCCTGCAAGCGGCAAGCCTTTGCGGGGTAAGTTGCTGGAACTGGGGCTTGAATGGGTCGAAGCGCTATAGCGTTTATCTTCTTAAAATAGATCCGGTTTATCCTCATTTTTATTTTTGTTCAATAGGTTGGAAAATTCCATGCTCCAGTATTCTACTGAGCACAGCACATAATAATTATTTTCTTTCAGGCCGCAACTTACCTTGGTACCTGGGGTTTCCCAAAATGTAGAATATTCTAAATACCCTAAACTTAGGGCAATCCCCCATTTGCTGCGATCAGATTTAAACGCGTCATTTTTCCAATTGGTAATTTCTTTATTTGGCGGCCCATATTTTTTTATCAGTTCCTCTTTAAACCGAGCGTAAGCCTTAATAAACCGTTCGGAATTTAAATAGTTTTCATCCAATTTGTATGATGCTCCGATTAATTTATTCTCGGCGAATAAATAAAGTAACTCAACATTTTTATCTAAAATTTGAGTCTTGTACTTAATCATCTTCTCATCTTTTTCAATTGGATCCATTTTTTCAGAGGAGATGACTTCTGCCGGGCTCATACCCCATTTTGTATACCTGAAGTTATACGTATCACCCCAACTTAATTCAACCTGGGCCACCATGCTTACGATAAAAAAAAGCATAAAAATTTTTTTTAACATTTCAATCCCCCTTTGAAATTGTAGGTTTTTTCCCTTCAGCAGTCGACATGGTCCAATCGATAATGGTGATCATGCGTGCCAACCTGCTGATAAAAAGGTCTATTCTAATACTTATTAGCAAAATTCATGCAAAAAAATAAGGTTTAGATGGCACAAATATATATGTGATTTAAAATCAATCGGTTATAAGAAAAATCCTGGGGATGTCGCAGTTGCATCAATCGGTTATAAGAAAAATCCTGGGGATGTCGCAGTTGCGATATGCAATAAAGGTTATACAATTAGGAAGATTAATACTTAGTAATTGTTCGAAAATCTGTCTGTTAAGGAAGATGAAGCGTGCGCTTGACGGAGTCATTTATGATCGGTCGGATTCAGGGCGCCAGTCCTGTCCCTGAATGACTGCATGGCAGGCAACCCGGACTCCGCTGTCCAGGGTCACCAGATCGGGGCGCTCCTTGCGACAGTAGTCTGCCACCAGCGGGCAGCGTGGATGAAAGGTGCAGCCGCGCGGGGGATCAATTGGATTGGGTATCTCACCGGCAACCGGCGCCCGGTTGCGGCCGGTCATCTCAACGTCCGGAATGGTTTCCAGCAGTAGCTGAGTATAGGGATGCAGGGGATTGTCAAAGATATCGTCCACCGGTGCGACTTCACAGAGTCGGCCCAAGTACATCACGCCGACGTTGTCGGCCATGTGTCGGACCACGGCCAGATCATGGGAAATGAAAAGATAGGTCAAATCAAATTTGTTTTGCAGGCCTTTCATTAAATTTAATATCTGGGCCTGAACCGAAACATCCAGCGCCGACGTCGGTTCGTCACAAACGATAAAGTCGGGTTCGCTGGCCAGCGCTCTGGCAATGGAAATGCGTTGGCGCTGCCCGCCCGAGAATTCATGGGGGTACTTTTCACCGTCGGCTGCTGAAAGGCCGACCTGGGTGAGCAACTCCTCGGTGCGTTGCGAAATTTTTTTGGCGCCCTTGAGCAGACCAAAGGCCCGGATGGGCTCACTGACAATGGGCGACACCCGCCAACGCGGATTCAGGCTGGCGTAAGGATCCTGAAAAATCATTGCGATGCGTCGGCGCAGCTGCTCCATCTGGGCCCGGTTGGTGATGGTGGCCGCGTCAACGCCCTCAAACTCGATTTTACCGGCCGTCGGGGGGTGAAGGCCGACCACCAGATTGGCCACGGTTGATTTTCCGCAGCCCGACTCGCCCACCAGGGCGAAGGTTTGGCCCTTGATGATATCAAAATCAATGCCACTGACCGCTTTTAAAATCATACGGGGCTTGCCTTCCAGCAGCCGGTTGAGCAGTGGCTTGGAAACATCAAAATAGCGCTTTAGTCCGCTGACACGGAGCATCGGTGAAGTTAGGTCCCTGGGCTGAGCGTTATCCGCCATTGTTTTCCCCATTATCATAAAGCCAACAGGCGGCCTTTGTCGGTTCAGTGTCCAATAAATCCGGCCTGTGCTTGCGGCAACGATCAAAAGCAAGCGGGCAGCGAGGATTAAACGGGCAACCGTGCGGTATTTCCGTCAGGCGCGGCATGGCACCTTCAATTTGTATGAGTTGCGCGACCCTATGATGCAATGACGGTATCGAACCCATCAATCCTTGAGAATACGGATGCTTCGGGTTTTTGACGACATCCCGCACCTTTCCGACCTCCACCAGTCTTCCGGCATACATCACCGCTACCCGGTCGGATATTTCGGCAATAACTCCCATGTCATGGGTGATCAGGATAACGGCAGTATTGTGGTCGGTACAAAGCCGTTTGATCAAGGCGATAATCTGAGCCTGGATGGATACATCCAGCGCTGTGGTGGGTTCGTCGGCGATGATCAGGCTGGGATTGACGCACAGGGCCAGGGCAATGACGACCCGTTGACGCATGCCGCCCGAAAATTGATGGGGGTAATGGTCGATACGTTTTTCAGCAGCCGGGATGCCGACTTCATCCAAAAGTTTGATGGCATGTTGACGCGCCTGATGCGTGGTTATATCGGAGTGGGTCAATATGGTTTCCGTCAGCTGTTTGCCAATCGTGTACAGGGGATTTAAGCTGGTCAGCGGATCCTGAAATATCATTCCGATTTTTTTGCCGCGGATGCGCCGTATTTCATGATAAGGCAGTTGATCGATGCGCTGACCGCTTAAATGGATCTGGCCCGCACCAATGCGACCGGGCGGCTCGAGCAGACCGATAATGGCCTGACCCGTGAGGGATTTACCCGCACCGGACTCCCCCACAATGCCAAAGACCTCGCCGGCCATGACATGAAACGATATATCGTCCACAGCCACCAGGATTCCACGTCTGGTGTCGAATTCAACCCGGAGATGCTCGACTTTTAGGATCGCTTGAGACATATTTTTTTGGGTTCAGAGGTTCAAGGCTTCAGGGTTCTGGGTTCTGGGTTCTGGGTTCAAAGGTTCAAGGCTTCAGGGTTCTGGGTTCTGGGTTCTGGGTTCAAAGGTTCAAGGCTTCAGGGTTCTGG
>CAMYLH010000748.1 GCA_947259065.1 uncultured Desulfobacterales bacterium | reverse complement strand
GACATCAGCCGGCTGGACCGCCAAAGACTCAAGTCCCTGCGCCGTGAACTGCAGCTGATTTTTCAGGATCCCTATGCTTCCCTTAATCCGCGCATGACGGTCGGCAGCATTGTCGGGGAAGCGTTTATAATTCACAACGTCGGCAACAGTCGCGAAGTTGAGGACCGCACGGTAGCGCTACTCCAGAAGGTCGGCCTGCACGCAGACCACATGCGCCGCTACCCCCACGAATTCTCAGGCGGCCAGCGGCAGCGTATCGGTATTGCCCGCGCACTGGCGCTCAATCCCAAGATCATCGTGGCCGACGAACCCGTATCCGCGCTGGACGTCTCTATTCAGGCCCAGGTCATCAACCTGCTGCAGGACCTCAAGGGTGAATTTCAGCTCTCTTATCTGGTCATCGCGCACGATTTGAGTGTGGTCGAGTATATGAGCGACCGGGTGGCGGTGATGTATTTGGGAAAGATTGTGGAGATGGCACGCGGCGACGAATTGTACGAAAATCCCATGCACCCCTATACAGAAGCCCTGCTTTCGGCAGTTCCCATCCCGGACCCCCGCCTGGAAAAAAACCGCCAAATCCTTCAGGGCGACGTTCCCAGCCCCATCAATCCACCATCCGGCTGTTACTTTCACCCGCGCTGCATCTATCGTCAGGATCCGTGCTCGCAGCATAGCCCCGAATTTTATGACACCGGCGACGGCCATTTTGTCGCATGCCCGGTGAGAGGCGGCGGTGAGTTCCTGGAAGATCGGCACAGTCCTTCTTAAATTATGGATTGAGCTTTATGGCTTGATTTGGGGATACCCTTTGACCTTGGTAGGGATATCTGGATCAGGCAATTCGGTATCCATGTTGTTTAAGGTACGCCAGAAGGACTGAGTACTCACGTGCTGTGCGTAGGGAACCTGCTTTTCAAAAGTTGCCATCAAAGTCGGCCAAAGGGCCGGATCCTGATCGATGCCCCGAAGTATTTGCGGCACGCTGCCGTATTCTTCCCTCAGCAATTCAGGATTGCGAACATGCCTCATTAGCGATGTAACAATTGCGATCTTTAAGCGACGGTGTATCGTATCAAGGCCAGGTTGGGCCAGATGTCCGTCAGGGTTCACGCGGACAATTTGCTCGATCAGATCTTGCAGATAAGGAGCCCCCGGACTTTTGTTTGAAAGGCATTTTTTTGCGATTCGCAGCCACTCCAGCGTTAGCGCTTCAATGACATCCAGCACTGTCGCAGTAATTTGCGTTTCAGCATCGGCCAGGTGGCTGAAGAAATATTTAACCGATGCATGAAAATGGGAATGGTTGCTGCATGAAAATGGGAATGGTTGCAGTTAGTATCCGAATCCGCCGTTTTTTCGAAAAAGCGGGTTCGAGTATCTGCAGATATGTTAGATGTAAGCTGGCGTCCAAAATGCTCATAGAACATTATTCGCGCCAGATCCGGGTGAAGATTACAGCCTTCATCGAGCAGATGCGCCAGAAGCTGCTTGGTGAACCGGCGAACATCCTGTTGCAGGACAAAACGCATTTCGCGTTGTATCAGCTGATTTCGGGCGTCCTCACCAGCACGGCTACCCTGCCCTGGATTTCCTTCAGACCTATTCATAGTTTAATCAACCCCGCTTTGTCGGAAAAAACATAACAAATTATTTTTTTTTAAACCATCTTAATTGTTGGAATACCACGATCACAAATCTCTTGTATATCATTCAATTCCGTGTTAACCGTCCATCGATCGTTATCTGGCTGCAAGACTTTTACATCCCAACTAAAGTACCTATCAGCTTACAGTAGGAGAAAAGGACCATGCTCGAACAAATTGAAAACCGATTCGAAAAATTTCTAAATGACCTTGAGACCGTTGTAAATATCGACAGCGGCAGCAGGAATACGCCCGGACTGGAAGCCGTCAGTGCATTTTTCCAGGATCGCTTCCAAAAAATCGGATGGGCAACGACCAACCATTCGTTTGATGATGGCAATGTGCCCTGCCTGGAAGTTACCAACAAGCCGCCTTCAGGAAACGATTCAGCCTTCGATCTTCTTTTTATCGGACACATGGATACGGTTTTCGGACAGGGAACGGCAGCCGCTCGGCCTTTTTCGCGGGATGAAAAACGCGCTTACGGCCCCGGGGTTTGCGACATGAAAGGCGGTTTGGTGACGATGCTGCACGTTGCCGAGATCCTGCAACAAACCAAAGTGACCGACGATATCGCCATTGCCATGGCTTTCAACAGTGATGAAGAAATAGGATCCCGCGGATCACGCCGCTGGTATGAAAGCCTGGCCTCCAAAAGCCGCTGTGTTTTCGTGTTCGAACCCTGGCGCGCCACCGGCGAGCGGGTCTTGCACCGCAAGGGCGGCGGCAATTTCGATGTCATCTGCCATGGAAAAGCAGCCCACGCCGGTGCCGCTCCGGAAGATGGTGCCAATGCAGTCATCGAGCTGGCCCATCAAATTCTGGCCGTCAAGGAACTGGCCCGTATCGACCGGGGCACCTCGGTCAATGTGACCGTCATTTCGGGAGGTACAGCCGACAATGTGATTCCCGATTTTGCCAAGGCCAGTGTGGATGTGCGAATCGCCGATGAAGATGAGGGTCAAAGGATCGAGGAAAGTTTTCAAGTCCTGTCTCATAAAATTCACACACCCGGTGTTCAGGTGGAGGTGTGTGGGGGAATCAATCGCCCACCGATGGCGCCTTCTGAAAGAACCGAGCAATTGTGGCAACAGATAACAGCCATCGGTGAGGCGATTGGACTCGAGATGACATTGATGCACACCGGCGGCTGTTCGGACGGCAACTATACCGCGGCATTGGGTATTCCCACTATAGATGCAATGGGTGTTCGCGGCGGCTGCGCTCATAGTGAAGATGAATACATCGAGCTGGACAGTATCGTACCGAACATGCACCTCATGTGTGAGATAGTCAAAGCGTTTGCAGGCGGTCGGATTTCCTGAGATCCCAGACCAACATCCGCGGTGCGGCCTTTATCGCTATGGTGGGGTTAGGATATATGGCCTTTGACGATATTCCCAAATATATTCAGATCAAGAATACATTTGAACCAAATAAGGAAAACCGCAAGATTTATGATCGGCTTTTCGCGGAATTTGTCAATATTTATAAACACAACAAAGCCATATTTAAGCGGTTGAATTCAACTAATTATACATAATTAATTGAGGGAGCGGGGAGTTCTCAGCGTGAGCCTATATTTTTAGCGGAGTGGATGATCGCCACCGAAAGCGGATGCTGTCTGAGACCATTAGGGATCGTTATGGATGAACAGCTTTGTTCTGCGGCTTTTATTTAACATCAAATCCCGGCATTGTGCACAAATCTCTGTTATCATTTTCACAACAAAGCCATATTTAAGCGGTTGAATTCAACTAATTAAAATCCAAGCCAGAAATGCTTCCAGCAACCGCGTTGAACTCTTCTGCCGCCGTTTGCCGTGCCTTCAGACAGTGCTCTTCCGTCAGGCCTGTCAGCTGCCAGGCTGCCGTATCGACAAGAAACGCTCCCTCTCCGAAAACGCCGGCTTCCAGATCGGCCTGAACCAGCAGGGAGGCAAGGTGTAGCATGGCGGTTTCCGATGCAAACTGATTTGATTTGCCTGGTTCAGGATGAAAACAGGTGATGGCCTGGAGGCTTTTGGGCAGATCCCACTGCCTCATCATGTACCCACCCACCTTTGCGTAATCAAACCCGATCAGCTCCCTTTCCATCTGATACAAAGGTCGCTCCAGTTTTTTCGCTTTTAAAATTGCGTGTTGCGATTCTTCAGGAATCGCTATGTACATGAATAAATGACCAATATCATGCAGCAGGCCGGTCACGAAAAGTCGATCATCTTCTAGTATGCCGCAATCCAGGGCAAGCTGTTTGGTCATCACGGCACAGTAAAAACTTCGCTGCCAGAACTTTTTCATGTTCATCACCTCAGTCTGAATCCCCTCAAAAGCTTCGGCGACTGAGGCACTCAGGACGATATCATGAACCTGACGAATTCCCAGCAGACTTACGGCTTGGCTGACCGTTTCAATTTTGCGAACCCTTCGATTTAGCGGGCTATTGACGACTCGCAAAAAACGGGTGGCCATGCCCGGATCACGCCCCACTAGCAGGGCAACTTCCGCCATGGTATATTCAGGTTCGTCCATTAATTCCTTCAACTTTAGATAGACATCCGGCAACGAAATCAGTTGTGCTGATTTTACAACTTTTTGAAACATTGTTTACCTTCCTCGTTGACGCTAATCCGGATAGACCGGGAAAAAACAAATTGCAAACACCAAAGCTCAGATAAATTTTAAATTACAAGCATCAAATTTCAAATAAATTCCAAATTACAATATCCAAATTTCAAATAAGATCAAACGCCAATTGTTTGGGATTTTGTATTTCGGTCATTGTTATTTGAAGTTTTTTAATTGCTGAAATTGGAACACCTGAAACCTTCTTTATCTTACAACATGTTGTCAGAAAAACGCCCTAAGGGCCTAACCTGTCAGTGCCATCGGTTGTTTTTGTAAAATGTCTTCAACCTCGCTCTGAGGTACTGGACGGCTGAAATAATAACCCTGCAGATATTCACAGCCCAATGCGGTCAGATGATCCACCTGATACTTTTCCTCAACCCCCTCCGCAACCACGTCGAGCCCCAGCCCATGAGCAATGGAAATGATGGAAGCGATCAGTTTATCGGCAGTTTCGTCTTTATTAATGTCAGAGATAAAGGACCTATCAATTTTTAACCCGGACAGCGGGATATTCTTTAAATAGGACAACGATGAATAGCCGGTACCAAAATCGTCCATAGATACCCGAAGCCCCATTTCTCTGATATGTTTCAGAATATCAAAAGAGTTGTCGTGGATATCGACCAAAGAGCTTTCCGTCAGCTCGATTTCAAGCAGATTGGGATCCAGATTGAACTCATCCAGAATGTTCTGAATCCGACTGGCCAGATTCTGTTGACGCAGCTGAACTCCCGATATGTTGATCGCGACCGGTTCGACCTCCAGCCCCATATCCAGCCAGGTTCTGAGCTGTTGGCAAGCAGCATAAAGAACCCAGTCGCCGATCGCGTCGATCTGCCCGGACTGCTCCGCGACGGGGATAAACTTGTCCGGTGGAACAAACCCCAAACCGGCACTCTGCCAGCGAAGCAACGCCTCAAATCCGGAAATCCGCCCCGTTGCGGCTTCGATTTTGGGCTGGTAGTGCAGTTGCAGTTCATCATTTTGAATGGCTTCATGCAGCGAGCTTTCAATCTTCAGTTGGTTGACCGCCATTTCGTTCAGGCCCTTTGAAGAGAAAAAATAGCGATCCTTCCCATTGAGCTTTTGGGCATGACTGCAGGCATTGCTGGCACTGCTGTACAACGCCTCCACCGTCTGTCCATCGTGGGGGAAGATACTGACGCCGAAATAGGCAGAAGTGTATATTTCGTTGCCTTTGATCTGGAAAGGTTTTTCGAAGGTGTCGAGCAAGCGTTTCATCACCCAGGTAACATGGTCAACCTCGTTGATATCGGTCAGCAAAATCCCGAACTCCGTCTGGTTGATCAGCGAAACCGTTGACATCCCTTTTAAATTATCGATTACAATTGCTCGGCAGCCCTATACCCGAGAGTTTCGTGAACCCGTTTGATCGTGTCAACGGTCATCGACAGTATCGCGACCAGATAATTCTTGCGCTTGCCTCTAGCAATCTCATGACCGATCCGATCTTCAAACAGAGAACGGGTCGGCAAACCGGTCTTGAAATCATACATTTCATAGTGTTCTAATTCTAGCGTGCGTTTTTCCAGCAACCCTTCAAGTTCCAGCACCCGACGCTGCAATTGAGCTTGACCCGTATCGATCTTGGCTGATTTTCCAGATTGCGAAACCGCTTCCTGGACTTCAGCATCACTGTCAACCTTGGCGACCGAGTTAAAATCTTTTCCCCAGGTGATAACCCGATTGCGGCCGCTTTTTTTGGCTGCATACAGGGCTTTATCGGCCTGGTTGATTAACTCGTCCGGTTTGTTGGTACTTTGTTTAAGGGAGGAAACCCCCATACTTACGGTGATTTTAACTCCCGCGCATGATATCTTTTCAATGGCATTCCGGATGCGCTCGGCGACCTGAGCTGCTTTTTCCAGATCCAGGTTGGGCAAAACCACACAGAACTCTTCACCGCCGTAGCGACCGACAATGTCGGTATCACGGCTGCAGGTTTTCAGAACATCGGCAACCGTCTTGATCACCTGATCCCCGGTTGCGTGTCCATAACGGTCATTGACCGATTTGAAAAAATCGATATCCACCATTAGGCAGGACAGATGCGTTTCGCCGGCTTTTGCTTGGGTAAACAGGGCATCGAACTTTAGAGCCAGCGAGCGTCTGTTTAAACAGAGCGTCAGCGGATCGCAATTGGCCAGGATTTCCAGCTCCTGGCTTTTGGCCTGACTTTCCTCGTTGGCCATCTGCAGCTTTTCGACCGTATCGCTGAGTTCGAAGTTTTTTTCCTCCAATTGGGTGATATCGTCAAAAGTCACCAGGGTGCCGCGACACTTTCCCGCATTATCGGTCACCATGGCGGCATTGACAGCGAGCTTGATTTTTCTACCGTGACTGTTCCGCAAATTCAGCGAGGCGTCCTTATGTTCCTGACCATCCTGCAACACCTTGAACCAAGGCAACTGACTGACCTGTTTCGGACTTTGACAATCCAGCCAGCCCAGTTCCGAACCCTTCAGCCCGATCATTGCCGCGGGGGACTTGCCGAACAGATCTGCAAAGGATAGATTCGCCATCACGATTTGTTCCTTTTGGTCCAGAATCAATATCCCTTCCTGCAGAACATCGAAGGCTTTTTGAACCCGTTCCGGAATAACCGCTGTGGGATCGAGTTCCCGCAAAGTTCTCTTGATGACGAAGAAATAACAGAGAAAGCCACCCAGGCTGATGAAGACCAGCAGTCCGACAAAGGAATTGGCGAACCCGCTCGTCAGATTGTTTGTCCACAGTGGGGCAAAACGGATTTCCACCGTCGCCCAATTTTCATTTTTGCGGAACACCGGGACATGCACATGGGTCGAGGTTGATTTGCCGTCGACCGGCGCCTTCCAGTGAGCCAGATGTTCCCCCGCCAGTGCTAGAAGCTCACCGTCATGGGTGCGAATTGCCGCGGAACGGATATCGCGATTTCTCTCCACTACCGCCCGGAGGGTGTTCTGGATGGTTTGGAACTCTCCTTTTTCGGCGGCAGCGGAAAACTGCAGCGCCAGCGATTCGCTCAAACTTTTGCGCAGTTCCAGCGCAGATTTGGATTCGTCGGGGACAAATCCGATCATGTTGGCCAAAAAGAGGAGATTGGCCGTTAATAGAACCAGTACAATGCTGAGTCTTATTGCAGGAGTTTTAAACATCATTCCGCTTCGCCGTCAAAAAGAGTTTCTGATTTTGATTTGTCTGTTTTTGGTATTTCATTTCGATCTTTTTTCTTTTTCTTTTTCCCGGCAAAAATAGCTATCGGGTCAAACCCGCGCCATAAAGGCAAAGATGACATCAGGCTTGAAACCATGGAACCGGCCCGTAAAAAATAACTGGCGATACCGACGGTAAAGGTTGTCATGGATGCTGTGACGATTCTTGCTTTCACCGTATTAGATTGTTGTTCCGAGCTGAATGTCTCATCGATTTCCTCTCGAAGCAGAATGTAATCTTCTTTTGCCACCACCTGTTTCCAATCGTCGCTCGCAAAATCGATGACGCCAGAGTCAGCTAACTCGCTCAGCTCCAGGG
>CAMYLH010000747.1 GCA_947259065.1 uncultured Desulfobacterales bacterium | reverse complement strand
CAGCCACTATCGTGGGGGTTATACTAATTCCGGTCTTGTACGTTGCATTGCAGGCGTTCAGCGAGTGGCTTGCTGGCGTGTTCGGCGGCAAGAGCGACAAACCAGCTACCAACGCGCCATAGAAGAAATTTGAGGAGGTTGCTGACACCCTAACGATGGAGGATTGCATGTGTCACTTAATTCAGTCTTGATCAGGATCGACTTCCGTTTTTGGCGGGAAATCGAGGCCAGGAAAGGCAAAGCCAACCATGGCTTTGCCTACAAGGCGGCCATTTGAGGCGATGCTGGAAATGTTGGCAAAGCCCGCAACTCGGGCATCGACGTTCCAAAGCTTGCTGCGGAGACGATAAACGACCACTTTGGCGGCTGAGAGCGATCGCGGAGACCTTCGTTAAAGACAGACGCAGTCACAGGCTTTTGCCGAGGCGCCGCCCGCGCGTTTCGACTTGGCCCGGCAGGTCCGTGACCACTGCGTCAACATCTCAGTCATAGGCCCCGAGGACCTCGCTGCGGCCTCTACGAATGGCGGCTTTATTGGCCGCGGCGCAATGTGGTGCTCAGGTTCGCAAGGGGGGTCATTTTTCTGCAGGAGCGAAGGACGCGATTTCATTCCGACTGCTCCGGGCTCGTTGCCGCCGTTAGATCGGTCGCAGCAAATCCGGCACAGGTTCCTAAGGCCGCGTTTGTGGACGGCCCATTCCGGATGAGGTGGGTGGCTCCTGCTCCACCGGCATCAAATGTGCCAAAGTGCAGTTGTCATGAACTGCTAGGAAGGGAGTCACCCAATGACAGTTAAGACAGTCGGCCTCGATTTGGCCAAGGATGTATTTCAAGTTCACGGAATTTCTGAGAACGGGCGCGTTGTTTTCAACAAAGCTATCAAACGGGCGAAACTGCTCAGCTTCTTTGAAAAGCTTCCGCTGTGCAGGGTCGGTATGGAGGCGTGTGGATCGTCCCATCACTGGGGCCGCCAGTTGCGCAAACTTGGGCACGACGTGAAGTTAATGCCTGCCGGTTACGTCAAACCCTACGTGAAGCGAGGGAAGAACGATGCCGTTGATGCTGAGGCCATTTGTGAGGCCGTCAGACGCCCGACCATGTATTACCAGACAGGCGATGCTTGCATCGCCGAGAGGGCGGTTTGTTGAGATCAAGACTGAAGATCAACAGGCTATATTGTCGATCCATCGCACCCGGGATTTGGCAGTCCGGCAACGCACCCAGTTGGCCAATATGATCCGCAGCCTGTTGCGCGAGTTTGGGCACATTTTGCCCATTGGGATCGAAGCAGTTACGGCTTTTGCAAAGTGTCACCTTGACGGCGATCACCCGGACATGCCGGAAATCGCAAACGGGATGCTTGGCATCCAGTGCTACCAATTCATCGGTCTGAACGAACGCATCTCTGGCTATTCCAAGATGATCGAGCAACACGCAATGCTGAACGCAGATGCACGTCGATTAATGCGCATGCCTGGAATTGGGCCAGTCACAGCATCGGCGATTGTCGCCACAATCGGTGACGCGCATCAGTTTCGGACAGGGCGCGATCTGGCGGCATGGCTGGGGTTGACCCCTCTCAATAAATCCAGCGGCGGCAAGGAACGCCTTGGAAAGATCACGAAGCAGGGTGACCGCTACATTCGCAAGTTGCTGGTCGTGGGCATGACGTCTCGCGCTGTGATGGCGAAACGTTCGCCAGAGAAGGTCGATCTCTGGACAGCCAAGATCATTGCCGACAAACCGTTCCGGTTGGCAACAGTCGCCATGGCCAACAAGGCAGCCCGGGCCATCTGGGCGATGCTGACAAAGAAACAGGAATACCGGCAACCAGCGTTCTGACCGCGCCAGTTGCCTATGAAATGCAAGACGTTGAAGTGATGATGCGGAATTAAGTCAACCAAGAGCTAGGACACTCCGGGAAGGTCAGCGGCCCTCTGAGGTCGATAAGCCGATTGGAACCTCGCTCGCGGAATTCATCCATTGCCCGGCAGGCGATGCTTGCATCGCCGAGAGGGAGGGCCAGCGGAACACCACCGCACAAACAGGCCGGACAGACGACAGTACTGACAAAAATGACCGCAAAACTCGCCAAAAAACGCTTGCAATGCAGGAGCCACCCACAGAAGACCTTCAACCGGCGTTCGGATGCCGTCCTGCAGCGAACGGCGGAATTGTCCGCAGACTGTGAGTTTGAGCAGCACCCGACTTTGCGCATGCAGCGAATGACGGCAATGTGGGCTGCGACGGCAGAATGGCAGCACCGCTTCGAGTGACCGCTAAGGGCCGGACTTGACGATG
>CAMYLH010000746.1 GCA_947259065.1 uncultured Desulfobacterales bacterium | reverse complement strand
AACGATCTTATGCCATTGTGTCCTCCATGCCCTCCTTTCTCTTTAATTTTTAATCTTCCAAAAACAAGGTCGATGTCGTCATGGATGACCACCATCTCCTTGCATTGTATGCGAAAAAAATGGGCCAGCTTTTGAATGGGTGGCCCGCTGCGGTTCATAAATGCCATTGGTTTGGCCAGAAGTACCTCGACATCTTCAATAAACCCGCGCCCAAAGGCGCAATCGAATTTCCTTTTGTCAAAAGAAATATTGAAATCCCGCGCAATTCTGTCGGCAGTCATGAAACCGGCATTATGCCGTGTGTTTTCATAGCGGGCGCCGGGATTTCCAAGGCCGACGACCAATCGCAAATTATTTGTGGGTACATTTCCGATAAGCGAAAGTCCCATCATAAAAGCAGGCTGGACGGTCTACTCCACATCTGTATTTGTTCACAGCTGTGAGCCGGGCTCTCCAACCTGCCGTTAATTCTATTTTTCCTCTGAGGATTCGTCGGACTCCCCTTCCTCTGCGCCCTCTTCTGCTTCACCTTCCTCGAGTTCGGCTTCCTCTTCTTCAACGACCTCTTCTTCGACCTTCGGGCTGAGCACGGTGACCAGCGTAAAATTACTATCCGCCGATATTTCAACATTATCGCTCAAAGGTATGTCTTCTATGTGGATGGAATCACCAATATCCATATCGGTAACATCAATCTCGATGGCCTCCGGGATATCACCTGGCAGACACAGCAGTTCAACTTCTCGGCGAACAATATTCAGCATCCCGCCGCTTTCAATGCCAGCCGCTTCGCCCTTGATGATCACCGGAACCATGACATTGATTTGGCGCTTCATATCAATTTCATAGAAATCAATATGAATAAAATTTCCCGAGACCGGGTGAGTCTGCAGCTCCTTGACCATGGCCGCTTTCGCAATCTTTTTCCCGTTTTGAATAATAAGATTTAAAATAATTTGAGAGACATTGCCCTGTTTAAATACGTGTTCAAGGTCTTTAATGTTAACAGACAGCAAAATCGGATCTGTTTTCGGCCCGTATAAAACTGCAGGTATATGGCCGGATCTTCTCAGACTCCGCGCCGGACTATTACCCGTGGATTTCCTTACGGTTGTTTGAAGTTCGAATCGTTCCAAAGATATGACCTCCTTGATAATTAATAAAAATAGGTTCAAATCCTATACAAACAGCGATGTAACCGAATCTCCTCTAAAACTGCGGATAATCGCCTCGCCAACGAGTTGTGATATGGTAAGCACTTTTATTTTATCGCAGGCTGCTGCATTTGCTGCTAATGGTATCGTATCGGTTACAACCAGGCTTTTGAGAACCGAGTTGGAAATCCGGTCGATGGCCGGCCCGGATAAAACGGCATGGGCACAGCAGGCATGGATTTCCCGGGCACCCGTGTTTATGACGGCCTCCGCCGCCTCCGTCAATGTACCGGCTGTGTCGGTCATATCATCGAGAATAACCGCCACCTTATCGGTGACATCACCGATAACTGCCATCGCTTTGGCCTGATTGGGAGCAACCCGACGTTTGTCGATGATCGCAAGATCCACATTCAGACGCTTGGCAAAGGCCCGGGCTCTTTCCACCCCTCCGGCATCCGGAGACACGATGACCAGCTCGTCTCTGAAATTGTTCCGAATATAATCAATCAGAACCGGTGCTGCGAACAGGTTGTCCACCGGAATGTTGAAAAAGCCCTGGATCTGGCCGGCATGTAAGTCCATGGTAATGACCCGATTGGCACCGGCAAGGGTAATCATATCGGCAACCAGTTTGGCACTGATCGGAACTCTGGGTGTGACTTTTTTGTCCTGCCTGGCATAGCCGAAATAGGGGATCACCACGGTAATTCTGCTGGCTGAAGAACGTTTAAACGCATCGATCATCAACAACAGCTCAACCAGATTGTCATTCACCGGTGAACAGGTGGATTGCAAAACAAAAATATCCTTTAGGCGCACGTTTTCAGAAATTTCGATTTGAATTTCGCCATCACTGAATGTTTTTACCTCTGCACCCCCCAGGGGCAAACTGAGATATTTGCAGATTTTTTTTGCAAGCTCCGGGTTGGAATTCCCCGTAAAAATAGCCATGCCTTCCATATGAATTCACCGCCAGCCTAATTATGAATTTCGGTTTATTTAGCCCGGACAAGCCGGAATTGAAAATTGCAAATTCAATATTCAATCAAAAATGGCTGGGGCGGGAGGATTCGAACCTCCGAATGCAGGAACCAAAGTCCTGTGTCTTACCGCTTGACGACGCCCCATTGTTTCAAGGATAAACTT
>CAMYLH010000745.1 GCA_947259065.1 uncultured Desulfobacterales bacterium | reverse complement strand
CGTCCGTACCGGGCTTTTTGCCTGACAGGCCAGGGCGCGAAAAGAAGAAAAATCGTGCTCACCCAGCAGGTAACGCGCACCTTCCTGCATGCCGGATACATCCAGCGCCTGGTGAACCCAGGTCGCTCGCCGGTGTAACAGGGCACTGGGTACCTCTCGGTTGAAAATGACATAGCGATAGCTGCGGGCTTGCGCTGAAAAGCGGGCATGAAAATCGTCATCGACTTCACGCGCCCAAAGCAGACCTGCATCGTCGGGCAGGTTGGCATTGGTGCCCAGCACCCAGGATCGCTCACTGCGTTCGGCCCGGGTATCGAAATGAATGATCTGCCAGCTGGCGTGAACACCGGAATCGGTGCGTCCGGCACAAACCACCCGCACGTCATGATTGGCCACTTTGGACAAAGCGGCTTCCACATCACCCTGCACTGAACGGGCATGATCCTGGCGCTGCCAGCCACAAAAACCGGAGCCGTCATATTCAACTGCACAGGCGATTCGCATAAGTTTCAGACCTATTTATTCTTGATGTACAGGTTGTCATCGAAACTGGCGACCCAGCCTGGCCGCAGTGCGACCATGGCGGTCATTATCATACCGTTGATGAACGCTTCCGAAAAAAACATCAGCGGCAAATAGGGAAACAGCTGGTAACCCAGCCATTCGGCGTTGCCGCTATCGGCAAGAAACATGAGCAATGCGCCGCTAATGCTTGCCGCTACAGTGGATAAGCCCGCCGCCAGAAAGCCGTTAATGTACACATAAATGAAAAAGTTGTAGGGCAATTTTCTCTGTGCAAAACGGAGCAAAGACGCGGTGACAACAATCGGTATACAGCCCATGATCAAGGCATTCAATCCGATGCCCACCCACTCTCCATTCTGATTGATGAGTGTCCCCACCGTAACCAGCAACACGGCAAAAACCGCATAGGCCCAGCCAAACATGAGTGTTATGGCGGTAACGCCCAGCACGTGGAAATTCAGCGCCGGCAGAACACCGACGCGCGTATTCCACAGCAACAGCAAGACAACGCAAGCGGCAAAATACACATGGGTAAATTCACTGTTCCAAAGCCGACCCGGCGGTGCGCACCGGGCGGCCACCATCAGCGCTATAATCAGCACTGAATTGGCAAACCAGAGCATACTGTCTGGAATTAACTGGGCGGGAAAATCCACTGGGAAACCTGCATACCGCTGGCACGACTGAAATCAATGTGAATTATATAGGAGACGGCCCTCTCCGAAACAAAAAAATCCCCGCACAAGCGGGGATTTTCAGGGGTCTTTAAACAGTTGCGTTTATGACATCTGCGTCATGATGTCGCGTGCCTCATCCTTCTGCTCATCATTACCTTCATCCATGACTTCATCGAGGATATTCTTGGCACCGTCCGGGTCACCCATATCAATGTAGGCACGCGCCAGATCCAGCTTGGTGGATACTTCATCCAGATCAGCGAGCTGACCGTCGCCTTCCAGCTCGGCTTCGGTCTCCGCTGCGCTATCCAGTTCAAATCCGTCCAGATCGAAATCCAGTGCACTATCCAGATCAATCGCATCGGGTTCCACACTATCCACGGCAACCTTCAACTCAGGCCCGGAAGCTTCCGGCTGCTCTGAACCGCCATCCGACGGTGCAGGTTCAACATTGTCAGGCTGGTCTTCATTGGCGCTGGCATCAGCGTCGAAGGAGAGGTCCAGGTCGAAATCCAGGCCCTGCTCGGCGTCCTTGATTTCTTCAACAGTCTCATCGGTGGTTTCGGGTTCCCCGGTTTCTGCCACCTCCGAGCCCATACTGACGTCCATGGCATCAGACAGAGAATCTATTTCGGCGTCTTCGTCTGTTGCAACTGCAGTAACATTCCCGGCCTGGTACATGGGATTGTCCGGACTCAGCTCACGACCCATTTCAGCAATTTTCTCCCACTGAGGGTCTTGACTGTTTTCAAGCCGTGCAAGAATGCCCTGTGCATGCTCGTCAAAGGACGACTTGTTCCTGCCAGCCAGATAGATTTCCAGCAGCTTGAGATTCAGATCTTCCTGTTCGGCATCGCTCTTGAGAGCATCCTTGATCAAATCTTCGGCCTGCTGAAAACGCCCATAAGCCAGGTAAACGTCAGCCTCGGCCAAAGGATCGGCTTCACCATCGTTTCTAATGGAACCCATATCACTGACCGCAAACTCGGACAACAATGAAGATTCACTGGTTACGGGTTGCGTGGAGACCGGTTCGGCAGCGACAAGCTCGCTATCCGAAGCCACTGCAGAGCCTTCCCGGGCAGCCTGCAGAATACTTTCCTGGAATTC
>CAMYLH010000744.1 GCA_947259065.1 uncultured Desulfobacterales bacterium | reverse complement strand
AGAGTGAGTTACTGTCTGTTGGCCGAAACAAGACGGTAATATGAACGTTTCGTATGCCGAATCGATCCAAAAAGATCATCACGGCATGATCTCTTGTGAGACCTGGCGGAAATGAAACGTAGACCGGCATCTCTCCGGAAATAACCCCCTCGCCGGCACATCGTGTGCATTCATAAAATCCCACGCCCCCTTGACCTCGACACGTCGGACAGACAGCTTGTGCTGGTACCATGATCCTGGCATTCCCTCCTCGACGCGCTTGTTCAGGAGTGAGCGGCACCTCCAACGTCAGGTTTTTAACACGATCGGATTTTGGTTGCTCTAAACTGGAAAAATTACTCCACAGCCAATCGAAGATCTCATCATAGGAAGGGGTGAAGGACTGAAACGATCGCACGGGTGATACTTCACCCAGATCGACAGGGCTTTGCTTGGGAATAAGCGGTTCGGGTTCAGGATAGTATCCAGGTCCCAAGGGTGTTTTTGGTGACACTCTTCTGATGTTCCGCTCATATTGACGTCGTCTCCGCCTATTTCCAAGCACCGAGTAGGCTTCTTGAATCTCCTGGAATCTCTCGCTGCCACCTGCGAAACGATCCGGGTGAAACTCCTTGACAAGACGAAGATATGCACTCCTAATTTCATCCGCCGTCGCACCCGATGAAATACCGAGAATTGCAAAGTAGCTTTTTGCCATGACAGACCTCTTTAGCTATTAATCATGATCCATTATCCAAGCCCGAATCAGCACCAACCAAACAAAAGGCGAATGTATGTAAACCATATCTAGTAAAATCGAAAATTATTTTCAGGGATTATACGGAGCCGGAATTTTGAAAATCATGGCTGCACAGATTTTCCGGCTCCTTACTCCTCTTATCCTGTCTTGACGGCAATCTTTTTAGGGGTTGCCTTTTCAACCTTTGGCAGCGACAAACGAAGTACGCCATCATTCAGCTTCGCGTCAATATTTTCCTGGTTGATTAATTCACCTAGGGTAAACTGTCGATAATACCTGCCGGTTTCATACTCAACCAAAATTTCATTCTCGGCAGTATTATCAACGGGAGCAATATCCGCCGACAGGGTCAAGGTGTTCTCACGAAGATCAATCGTCAAATCATCTGCTTTAACACCCGGCATGTCGGCAAGCAGGGTAATCTCTTTTTCCGTCTCAAATATATCGACAGCAGGTGTGAAAACCAATCCCGGCGTGGTTTGCTCGGCAGGACTGGCCACTTCTTGCTTTTCTCGAACCTTTAGCTCTTTGCTCTGTATATCGGCCATGGTTAGTTCCCTCCTTTGTGAAAGTCTTTTTTCACGACTTTATGGTAATCTGTTTGGGCTTTGCGATCTCTGCTTTTGCAACCACAATGGTTAAAATACCGTTTTCCAGATTGGCCTCCACCTTATCGGTGTCGACTTCTCCCGGAAGTCCTATCATCCTGGAAAACGTGCCGGCTTCGCGTTCCCGTCGGTGATACCTGGCGTCTTCATCTTCCGCAGCAATCTTTCTTTCACCGGTAATAGCAAGATTGTTGCCGGTAACCTGAATGTCAAGCTCATCTCCTTTTACACCGGGTAATTCGGCGCGAACGTAATAATTGTCTTTGTCTTCAGTTAGATTAATCAGCGGAAGCACACCGGCACTGACTCGTTGCGGCGGAGTATCATCAAACATCTGCTCAAGCTGCTGTCGCATCCGATGTAACTCTTCCCACGGGCTCCTGATTCTATAAGTGGGCACGTTAAAAAATCTGCGGTAAATCATTTTAGCACCTCCTTAGTTTTTGCCGTTAATGACGATCAAATTTCTATGATTCCAACCCGACTATGTGACATATATCGAATTTTGATAATATGATAAAAACAAAATGATGGTTGTCAAGATCCACAATAAAAAAAAGATTGTATTACTTAAAAATTTATTTATATTTGAGTAATATAATTGGTTGGGCTTTGGGAATGGAGGTAATTTGTTAAAAAAACTGAAGAAAATCAGATTTATATGAGTATATCTGTGTCTAACCCATCTGCACTGGATCTCCGGGGGCGTCAATCGGTGCGAGCCAAATTTCGACTTTCTGGAGCATCTATTGATGCCATCAGTATTCTTTCGGCCCAGTTGGGGATCAAACAAAAATCAATTTTTGACCATATTATTGGAAAATACCCAGGTCTTAAAAAACATGGCCAGTGAACTCGAAAACACTGAATTTGACCGCCATCGGCGAATCCAAAAAACCGTTGTCATCAGTCGCAGGTCACTATCCTTTTTGGATACGATTTCCAGCAAGCATAATGCCCCAAGGG
>CAMYLH010000743.1 GCA_947259065.1 uncultured Desulfobacterales bacterium | reverse complement strand
CCGTGGGCCGTTACCTGTCCGAGTTGATTTTAGAACGTCCGCTGTCATTGGATTTGTCGATATTCTCTCCCGCCCGCATCCTGGAAAAAAAGCCGATTAGTGAAGACGGACTGGTTTAAATTAGGAAGATTGGTTGATTGGTTAACCTAGTCAACGTAATCAACTTCCAATTACCAGATATATTTTTTAATGGAAGACAGACCTTTGGGCGCATAGATCATGACGGCAATCAGGAGGGCACCGTACATGACCAGACGCCAGGCTCCCAGCTCCCGGAAGTATTCCTGAAACCCGATGAGAACAAAGCCCGCCAGGATAGAACCCCACAGCGTTCCTCTACCCCCCACGTAAGCCACTGTCAGAACTTCCACAGTTCTGGGAACGCCAAACTCGGTGGTGTCCGGCGTCAGAATGCCGATGTAGTGGGCGTAAAAAGCCCCGATGAGTCCTGTGAAAAAACAGGCCGTGGTAAAATTGATGAGCTTGTATTTGGTGGGACTGAGACCCAGGGTCTCGGTGGCCAGCTGGTCTTCGCGAATGGCTTTGAATGAAAGGCCGATCCTTGAGTTCACCATCAAGACCGCTACGGCAAAGGCCATAATCGACAATATTAAAAGCAGATAATAATAGGGCAGCAGCTCGGCCCGCGAAAAATTGAAACCGAACAGGTCCGGCAGGGGTTTAACAGCCAATCCCAGCATCCCGCGGGTGTAGCCGGGTGTATTAGAGATCGTCAGCCGCAGCATTTCGGCCAGAAACCAGGTGGCCAGCCCCACGAAAATACCCTGCAGTCGGAGGGTGACCACGCCCGTCAGAAAGCCCAAAACGCCGGCCGTCGTTGCCCCGATGAACATCGCAACCCATGGATTTATCTCATAATGCAATACGGCCAGAGCTGACCCATAGGCGCCGGCTAAGATAAATCCGGCAAATCCAAAGTTGATGAGTCCGCCGTAGCCGATTTGAAGATCATACATGACCCCCCAAATGCCGAACATCAGCGCCGAGATAAATATGGTCGTAATGAACCGATTTTCCCGCCAAATCCACGGGACCGCAATTAAAAAAGCCAGAACCAAAGCCACTTTGATATAACGGGAGGCATCCATTCCTTTGCGGGGACTGCCGAGTATGCTCATGGCCGCTCTCCTGCAGGGGCAAAAAGTCCGGATGGTTTGAATACAAGAACGGCAATCACAATAGAAAAGACAATCACATTCTGCCAGCCGCCGGCCAAAAAGAAGACCGCATAGGCTTCCAGAAGTCCCACCAGAATACCGGCCGCAATAGCGCCCTTGATATTGCCCAGGCCGCCAAGGATGACGACGACAAAGCTGTGATCAAGAGCGCGCCGGATATTCCGGCCAGGGCCGCTCCGATGCCGAAGGCCACGGCATACATCCGGCTGACATCGATACCCAGCGTCTGGGCGGCCTCCGCGTGCTGAGATGTTGCCCGTATCGCCATGCCCAAGCTCGTGTTTTTGATAAAATACCAGAGCACTCCGACGGTCAACAACGCCAGCCCCAGAATCACCAGGTGATCATAGATAAAGACAACATCCCCGAGGACATACTGACCGGCAACCAGATTGGGAATTCCGCGCTGAATCGAACCGAATATGATCAGAGCCAGGTTCTGAAATATCACCATCAGGCCGATGGTTAGAACAAAGGAATCCATGAGCCATTCCCGACCGGCCTTCTTGCGCAGAGTGGATATCAGGCCTTTTTCCAGAATGATTCCCACAATGAAAACTCCGATCCCGGCGGCCAAAATACCCAGTGGAAAAGGGAGACCCAGCATGGCAGCCACAAAATACATAATGTAGCAGCCGATCATAAACAGTTCGCCGTGGGCAAAGTTGACGATTTGCATGATTCCGAAGATCAGAGAAAGGCCGACGCCCATCAGCGCGTACATCGACCCTCTCACCAAACCCAGAACGATCAGCTGAATAAAAATACTAAGTTCCATGGCCTAGATCCACTCCTTGATAATATCCTCTATGCTGTCGACAAACTCCGTTTTGGGTCCATGGTGGCTGTTCTGGCCCAGGCGAAGTACATAGATGTAGTCGACCACATCCAGGCACTTATGAACCTTCTGATCCACCATTAAGATGGTGTATCCCAATTCTTTCAAATGGACGATTTCCTCGTAAACCGTGTCAACCAGCTTCGGCATCAAACCCACCGAAGGCTCATCGATCAGGATGGCGCGGGGATGGGTCATGGTAAGGCGGGCGATCTCAAGTGTCCGCTGCTCACCACCGGAGAGCGCGCCGGCTGCCATTTTGCGCTTATTCTTGAGGACCGGATAATGCTGGAAGACCTCATCCAAGGCACGATCGAGAGATTTGCGATCATGTTTGATGATCCAGCCGCCCAGTTCCAGGTTTTCCTCCACGGTCATCGCCGGAAAAACACTGTGCCCCTGAATGAGATGGGCAATCCCCTGGCCCAGCATCTGATCCGGCTTGAGTCCCTTGATCGATTGTCCGTCGTGAAAAACGTCACCCTGGCTGGGATGCAGGTAGCCGTAAATGGTCTTCAGAAGGGTCGATTTGCCTGCTCCGTTGGGCCCGATAATACCGGTCAGGCGCCCTTCCCTGGCAACCATATTGACATCCATTAAAATGGGCACCTCTTTCACATAGCCCGACGTAACATGCTTGACCTCAAGAGTCATATTCAATGCCCCAGATACGCGTCGATCACCGCCGGGTCATGCCGGATGTTTTCCGACTCTCCCTCGGCGATGGTGGTTCCGGCTGAAAGAACGGTCAGGTTTTTGCACAGTTTCATGACGGAGGGAATATCATGGCTGATCAACAGAAATGTCTTCTCCCGGGTATGGTTCAACTCGATGGTGACGTCGATTAACCGCTCAATCAAAGCGGGATTGACCCCTGCAAAGGGCTCGTCCAACAGAACTACCTCTGGATCCGCCATCATGGTTCGCATGAACTCCAGCAATTTCTTTTGACCCCCGGAAATTTCAACGGCCAGCTGCTCACGGAGATGGATGAGTCCTGCCATCTCCAGAAGCTCCAAAGCTTTTTTCTCACCTTTCTTCTTTGAAATCCGCCTGGGAATAAGCGGGACCATCATGTTCTCCATCAGCGTCATCTCATTGAAGATCCGGGCAACCTGAAACGTCCGGCCAATCCCCCTGGAGGCGATTTGATTCGGTTTGAGTCCGGAAATCTCCCGGTTTTTGAAAATGACCTTTCCTGCGTCGGCACCGTAAACCCCGTTGATCACATTAAACAAAGTGGTTTTGCCGGCTCCGTTGGGTCCGATAACACCGTGGATTTTACCCTGCTCCACACTGAGAGAGACACCCTGCAGCGCAGGGATGCCACCAAACTTTTTATGCACCTGAGTGACTTCCAGAAATGCCATCTCGCCTCTTAATAAATCCGCAAGCCCAATTTGAGGGGCTCCCGAATACAAAAAGTTAAACAGCAGTTATGTCTTAATAAGGACACAGATTTTCACAGATATTTGGTTTTTTCTAGCTTTTAATATCCTAGTAATCCGTGTTCATCCGTGTCCCCAAAATGGAAATTCCTATACTTTTCAGTTATCCTTCTGAGAAATCGGTAACAGGGTTTAGACCCAGGGCGGCGCCGTGAACTCCCCTTCA
>CAMYLH010000742.1 GCA_947259065.1 uncultured Desulfobacterales bacterium | reverse complement strand
GCACTGTTGAATGATCGTTTCGCGCTGATTGCGACACAAGACTTGAAAGTTGGTGACGAATTGACGATGGATTACAACATCGGCATAGAGGACCCCTTGTATTACGACGCCCTGTGTGAGCAATATGACGTGTCGGAGCCGTGGCTATAACGGGACCGAGTAAGCGATGGGAACAAGCAGGTCGCATCTTAAATATTAATTATTTGTTGTTTTTGGATGAGTAATTATTAATGCCATGATGAAACATGATGAAATAGGACGGCACAGCGAAGCTGCCGAGGCCTTCATCAAGGCCCAAGAATTAAATATCTTGGATTGGGGAATACACTACCGGATATTTCGGAGCTTCTACCTTGCGGGCGATTTAGAACAGTTTCTTGGGTTCGCTGACTACTCCTGTGGCCTTGAACCGGAGATGATACACGTTTTATGCGAAGATCAGGATTTCATGGGACTGTTCAATCGTGAAGACTTTAAAAGGCTCAAGTATAAGTATTTTGAATTAAGATCTACAATCCTTTGATTGGGATGCTACAGGAGGCGAAATTGAAAGGGGCCGAGAAGAAAATTCCCATGGTCATTCTGCCGGAAGGCTACAAGGGTAAAATTCTTTTAATATCGATATCCGGCGGTGGGATTGAAAAAATGGCCATCCTACGTTCCGGCGATCTCTGGCACCGGGAAATACTGCGCAATACTGAAGCCGAAATTCGCAACCTCGGATTTCGCAATGCCAGGCTTCAGGAACTGGGTGGTGCTCATCTCCGTTTTGAGCCGGACGGAACCATCATCATCCACGGCTCCAGTCAGCAATTCGGTGCCTGCGACAAGAAGTATGCAGCTGAGCTGCTAAGGAACAAGTTTCCCGGCAGACGGGTTGACGTTCAACCTTAAGGTTTCAGATGCAGATTTAAGCATGCTTATTCCAATTGATGTCGGCGTTGCTTATAAATTTATGGATCAACCGATTTTTTGGCATTATGGTGACTAAAGGTCAACTTCTGATGGTACCCTGATCATCATTCTTTCAAATCTGAATGAGCGTCGGATACGCCGGTCGTCAATTATGCCAGGTAAGCTGCCATACCCTTGTCCGGAGTTCAAAGGCTCGGGGATTTACGATTGAGACAACCCTTGCTATTCGCCCGCAATGTCCTCTGCTGAATAAGTTCCCCATTTGCCGATGGTAACAACACCATCTTCCTGCAAACCTTCGGCGATCGATTCGAAAACGGCATCGACGGCTCTGACCGCTGTCTTTTGGGGCAGACCCTCCAATTTTTCAGCGACTCTTTTGACCAATTCTTTTTTATTCATCCTTATCGATCTCGACTAATATTTGATCCCTGGTTAACATTTGATATGGCTTCATGATCTAATTTCCTTTTTTTAGTATACATCTTTCAGCGATGTAAGCCCGGAAGCAACATACGGGGACCAGCCTTCGATTTTGTGGGCGACAAGGTTTTGGGGCACATCTTCAAGGAAGTATTCTTCACCCTCCGCCGAAGAGTTTGTCATCCAAAAGCCACTTCGATTATCGGTTGAACGCGTTATGAAAAGCTCATTTTTGGCACGCGTCATCGCCACATATAAAACGCGCCGCTCTTCCTCTTCAGATTCAAGTTCACCGATGCTTCTAACATGAGGATATGTACCCTGTTTGGCGCCGGCAACAAAGCAAATGGGGGCTTCGGTTCCTTTGGCGCTGTGTACTGTGATCAACGTGACCACATCTTCGGCTTCAAGTCTGTTAAATTCTGTATTCGTCATAGGCTCCAGCGTAAAGGCGTCAATAAATTCTACCACGGATTTATAACGCTCGGATACTGTGGCTATTAATTCGAGATCTTTTAGTCTTAAATGCCAGCGATCATACCTGGATTCAAGAACGGGTGCGAGGGTTTGAATTGCGCTTTCCACCGCCTTCTGCGGAACAGGTGAAGCGGCCATCACGTTTTTGTATCCGATCACTGCCGGATGACCCAGGCCGAGTTGCTTAACCAATACCTCCAGCGCATTCTTTGCATTGGATGCCATGATGGCAGAGACGATCTTTTCAGCGGTTTTGGGGCCAATTCCCGGCCACAGCTGCAGATATCGCATCCAGGCCAAATCGTCATCGAAGCTACGAGCGGTTCTTAAAAGGGCTAAAATGTCACGCACATGGGCGGATTTCAATAAACTGGTGCCTCCGATAAACACATAGGGAATTTCACGCTGGATAAACTCCGCTTCGATGGGTTTGGCATCATAGGTGGTGCGAACAAGTACCGCGATCCAACTGGCCTCTTCAAACTGGCTATCAAAATCTATAAGACCAGGGTTTCTACCTGCGTTTCCCCGGTGTGCAATCAGCTTGTTTTTGTAATCAAGGGGAGAACGATTAAGCAGCCAGTTCGACAAATCAAGGATTTCCTGATAGCTTCTGTAATTCTTTGACAACATCATAATTTCGCTGTTCGGGAATAGCTTATCGAAAAGATATACGTGTTCGAAATTTGCACCGCGGAATCGATAAATCGATTGAGCCGGGTCGCCAACGCAAAATAAGCGAACACCTTCCCTTGAAAATTGTTGTAAGATCTTGAATTGCAATGGATTGGTATCCTGCATTTCATCAACCAGGCATTCCTCGAAAAGCCTAGCAATGTCTTTTCTGAGCGCGGTCTTTTGTTCTAAAACGCTTCCGAACACTGCCAGTAAATCATCGAAATCCAGATAGCCGCGTTCCAATTTGGTTTTTTGGTATTCGGCAAACATATCGGAACACAGTCTAATAAATTCCTGGTTCAATTCGCTATTATGGTTGAGCCAATCCATCGGCTCCTGGCATGTGTTTCTGCAATACGAATAATATCTATTGAGCTGTGCGGCTTTGGGCATGAGTTTGCCGATTTCTTTGGCTTTCTTGCCAAGTCGGCGACGTCGGACAAGGCTCATGAGCGCATTTTGATCATCGACGTCAATGACATTTAAACCCAGAATTCCAAAACTATTGGGTATACGCCGCATGATTCTGAGGCAAAAAGCGTGAAACGTGCCGGCCTGGACTTTGTGCGATACCGGGCCAACTTCAGATTGCAATCGCATTTTCATTTCCCGGGCCGCCCGGTTGGTGAACGTCATCATCAAAATTCGGGAGGCGTCTACCCCCGATCGAATCAGATATGATGTTCGGGCAATTATTGTACGGGTTTTTCCGCAACCAGCCCCGGCCATAATCAGAAGGCTCTTCGCAGATCCGCTGTACTGTGCAGCGGCCTCCTGCTGGGGATTTAACTTAATGTCGGCGTTAATACATTCTTTCTCCAAATAACTTAAGTTATTTCAGGTGATATTATATATAGTAGAATTTGATTATTGTCCAGATTTTATTTAGGCACGTTGTGTGCCTATCAAATATATA
>CAMYLH010000741.1 GCA_947259065.1 uncultured Desulfobacterales bacterium | reverse complement strand
GTCGTTGGAATTCCCCTGTATATCTGTGCCACCGCCTCGACACCCATCGCTGCAGCCCTTATTTTAAAAGGTGTCAGTCCGGGTGCAGCCCTGGTATTCTTACTGGCAGGTCCGGCCACGAATATGGCTTCCTTGACGGTGCTGGTCGGCACGCTGGGTAAGCGTGCAACAGCTATCTATCTATCATCTATCGCTGTATGCAGTGTCCTTTTCGGGCTGATTGTGGATCGGATTTATGCATATTGGGGTATTTCAGCCCAAGCCATGGTGGGTCAGGCATCGGAAGTGATCCCGCTTTGGGCCCAATGGGCAGGCGCTCTTTTGGTATTGCTGTTATCGATTAAACCGCTTTACGGAAAAATCGCATCCCGCATCAAATCCAAAGGAACAGAAAATCTCATGGGGCTGCCGCCGCGAAAATCCGATTCTGAAACCCTTTCGGATGCACCGAATTGCGGCCCGACATGAGGTTGTTCCTAAGGGTCGGTCGGGCTCAGAATAATGAACATCGAACATCGAACGTCCAACATCGACTGTTGAATGTAAAAAAATGTAGAAACAGAAATACGTGTTATAGCCCATCGAGTCAAAATGATTTATAACCAGATGAAGACACGATCACTTTGAAACGAGCTGTCTGGGTTTTTTCAACCCGGAACGTTGAACCCTGAACCGTTCAACCTAGGTCAAAGCAACAAGCCGCTGTGCTGCGCAGAAAACATACAATCCCGGTCCATCCGCTAAGGATGCCAGCGTGATATTCAGCTCTGAAGCCAACTTCACCGCCAGGGCCGTGGGACGTGATATGGCTAAAATGATCGGGATGCGTGCTCGGGCAGCTTTCTGAACCAGTTCATAGCTGATCCGGGAAGACAAGGTCAGCAGCGTGGCCTGTCCTATTTTGCGGTCCAAAAATACTTTGCCGATGACTTTATCCAGAGCATTATGCCGCCCAACATCCTCGGCCACAGCTAAAAAATCCAATTTCGAGCTGTATAAAACAGCAGCATGCGCTGCACGGGTCTGAGAACGCAAGGGCTGATGCCGCGTGATCGTTTCTAAATGGGATAGCGCCTTGTTGACGTCAACCCGGATATCATCTTCAAGGGGCTTTATCAGCTGAAAAAGATCCTTTACGATCTCTTTTCCGCAAAGGCCACAACTGGATTGACTGATAAAACCTCTACGATCTAAAATTTCAGAGATTTTATGACGTCGGGACGGCTTTAACGTTACGGCGACCACGTTGGTATCCTCACCATCACAAAAGGCGATTGAGGTATAATCTTGCGGCGTATCGATGATACCTTCCGTCAGGCAGAACCCTGCCACCAATGGAATTTCATCCCCCGGAGTACGCATCATGACGGAATATGGATTGCCCTCCACTCTAACGGAAAGTGGTTCTTCTCTTAGAAGTTCCTTGTCTTTCGATTTTATGGATGACATGTCACAGTGAATAAGCTGATGTTGGATAGTTGTATTCAATCACTCCTACGGTGTTTGTTTTAATGTTTTAGTGCCGCTTGGTTTTTTAGTTCATTTTTCCATTTGATTCAAGGTCAACTGAAAATTACGCACCCCCTGTTCTCAACTCATGCTTAATAATATGACGGATTGATAATATGTCCAATTTAGGTGCATAATTCGTAACTGCAGCTTTGATACCTGATCCGCCCTGGCGGAACACCTGAAGCCTGAAAACTTCTTTTTTGATAACAAATCATCAGATGAAATCCTCTAAGGGCCTAAGCCACAAAGGCTATGATGTACTTCTGATTAGATGCCATCGTGTCTTAGTGGCTGAATTTTTAACATAATTTGAGACTCTTTTGCAAAAATTTAACTTGACAAATTGTGTAAAAAGATTAATATTTTCAGATTTGAACCAAAGACACCAAAATTAAGTTACAGGAGGCCGATCCCATGTACGCGGTAGTGAATTCAGGCGGAAAACAATATAAAGTCCAGCAAGGACAAGTTCTAAGAGTCGAAAAAATTCCGGGAGACGTTGGCAATCCTGTGACCTTTGACCGGGTACTGATGTTTTCAGAGGGAGAAAACGTCAACATCGGACAGCCTGCACTGGAAGATATTACCGTTGAAGGGCACATTGTAGAGCAGGGCAAGGCCAAAAAAATAATCGTTTTTAAATACAAAAAGCGTAAACGCTACCGTCGCAAAAAAGGACATCGCCAGGAGTTTACGGCCGTAATGATTGACGGCATTAAAGTAAAAGCGCCAAAACCTTCCGAAGCGAAGGACGAGCCTAAGGCTGAGGCAAAAAAGCCGGAAGCCGAGAAGGCCGCCCCGAAGAA
>CAMYLH010000740.1 GCA_947259065.1 uncultured Desulfobacterales bacterium | reverse complement strand
CGCGCGCGGCCGTCTGATCCGGCCACAGGGAGAGCGGGTTGTTGCACGCGATGAGGGCTTTGAGCGGATACGGGGTGCCGTGGCGCATGGCGCTCAGCCGTGCTATTTCTCAGAACATTCGGGCGCAAACCGTTCGAGTACTCGACACGCAAAGCGCAGAAAGGCCCATTGTCTGTTAAGCAGTGACCGGATGTCGGGTCTGTGACCCATGATCGACCGAGTCGGCTAATGCGGTCTCGCCGTCTCGTGTCGTAGGTTCGCCGCTGCGGTTATCTACGGGCGCCGCGAGAAGACCGCCGGCTAGTGGCGTTGTTGCATAACCTCCTGCCAGCCCCCTGCCATCGGTAGACTGGGCCGATGCGCAAATCAGATTTCATCTTTCGATATCGGATTCGGAACTGGCCCGCCTATAACAAGGCGCTGGTCCGCCGGGGCAGCTTGACCTTTTGGGTCGACGAGGAGGCTGTCCGGGCCTGGCGCGACGCCGCGGCGCCGGGGCCTCTCGGAGGGCGACCGCGGATCTATTCCGACACTGCCATCGAGTGTGCCTTGGTGGTCCGTGCGGTCTTTCACCTGAGCCTGCGGGCAACCCAGGGGTTCCTGGGATCCGTGGTCGAGCTGATGGGCGTCGATTTGCCGATTCCGGACTACACGACGGTGAGCCGGCGCCAGGCCGGACTTGCCCTCGAGTTGGCACCCTCGCGGACGCGTACTCCGCGCCACGTGGTGATTGATTCGACCGGATTGAAGGTGTTCGGCGCGGGCGAGTGGTATGTGCGCAAGCACGGGATGGGGCGAGGCCGGAGAAGGATATGGCGCAAGCTGCATCTCGGGGTCGATGAGGCGAGCAAGGAAATTGTGGCCGTCGACCTGACCACCAGCGGCGTCCACGATGGCCCGCACATGCCGGCGATGTTGGACCGTGTCCCCGACGAGGTTGGGCAGGTGTCCGGCGACCGCGCCTACGACAGTGGAAGGTGCTATCAGGCCATTCTGGCACGAGGTGCCGTGCCGACGATTCCGCCGCGGCGTAATGCTCGGCTGAGCACGGCGAAGGATCCCCCGGATTTCCGGCTAGAGCGCGACGCCGTGGTGCGTCGCATCAAGGACGAGGGGCGCTACCCCTGGCGCACTGCCAGTGGAGCGACGCGCCAGAGCCTGGCCGACGACTGCAGGGATGCAGGAGGTAGAGCAATGCAGGAGCAATTGCCGAGAACGCCGTGTCTCGGTTCAAGGCGCTTGTTGGCGTGAAACTCGCAGCCCGAGCCTTCGAGAATCAGCAAGTCGAAGCACTGGTGAAGTGCCGCGTGCTGAATCGCATGGCAGCGCTCGGTCTGCCGATATCGGAGAGGGTGCTGCAGGGTTGATCCGTCCCGAGTGAGAGGGCGGTGAGAGCGGCTTCGTCGGTACCGCGTTGTGCAACAACGCCTTTCGGGGATTGAAGGAAGCATAGCTCCGCTATGTGACCGAAAATCCCCGGAAGAATGGGCCGCTCTTCCCACTTCCGCAATAGGTCGTCCAATGCGGTACAGGCTCCTAGCGCGGATCAGCGCGCGAGCGCGGCGCCCAGCCGCTGACGCCCGGCGGACGCCGGTCGCGGGCGCGTGCCGGTCGCGGCGCGTTCGCCGTCACGGCATCGCTGCTCCCAGGCCCAGGCATGGCGCACCATGGTCTCCAGATCCTCGTGGCGAGGTCGCCAGCCCAGCTCGCAGCGTGCCCTTCGGCTGTCGGCCACCAGGCGTGCGGGGTCGCCGGGCCGCCGCGCGCCGTCGCGCACCTCGAACGTCTCGCCGCTCACCCGGCGCACGGTATCCACCACCTCCTGCACCGAGTGGCCGCGCCCGTTGCCCAGGTTGTAGGTGGCGCTGTCAGCGCCTGCCAGCACGCGGCGCAACGCGAGCAGGTGCGCCGCGCACAGGTCGCTCACGTGCACGTAGTCGCGCACGCAGGTGCCGTCGGCAGTGTCGTAGTCGCGCCCGAACACCGTGACGTGGCGACGCCGACCCGAGGCGGCCTGCAGCACCAGCGGGACGAGATGGGTCTCCGGGTCGTGGCGTTCGCCCAGCTCGCCCTCCGGGTCGGCGCCGGCGGCATTGAAGTAGCGCAGGACGATGGAGCGCAGTCCGTAGGCCGTGTCGTAGTCGGCCAGCGCCTGCTCGATCATCAGCTTGCTGCGCCCGTAGGGATTGATCGGCTGCAGCGGGTGCTCCTCGTCCATGACCGCGCGCACGGGTTCGCCGTAGACGGCGGCGGTGGAGGAGAAGACGACGCCGTGCACGCCGTGCTCGCGAGCGGCGTCGAGCAGGGTGAGCGTGGCCGCCACG
>CAMYLH010000739.1 GCA_947259065.1 uncultured Desulfobacterales bacterium | reverse complement strand
CGCCGTCTGCCAGCAGAGCGATTTCAATCATGTCATAGGGGCCGTTAAAAAGCGCGCGGGCTCCTGGAAATTTTTTAACATTCCAAAAATCCGCCCAGGATTTCGGATAGTTGTCGCCGGGATATTTTTCAGTATTATAGGCAAGCGCCCCGCCCCAGAGTTCAATGCCCACGGCATGGGAATGCACCGCCTCAGGCAGCAAGTTGGTTTTATCGATGACCGTATAGTCCAAGGGCTCGAACAATCCTTCCTTCATCCCCTTGTGCAGCATTCGGTCTTCGATATCTACCACATCCCACTCAATATTACCGGTATCCACCATGGCTTTCATTTTAGCAAAATCGGCATAGGAGGTGACGATGACTTTGATGCCGGTCTCTTTTTCAAAGGGCTCGACCATTGCTTTGACAAGGGCCTTCTCATAGGACCCTCCCCAGGAGCAGAGAACAATTTCCTTATCCGCGGCATAAACCGTGCCGGCGAATAACAAAACGAAGGTCATTAAGCAGAGTAAGAGTTTTTTCATGTTTGGTGTCATTTTATCCTCCTTTTAAATATTAAATTAATAAAAATATAAAAGTGTTACAGTTTTTGAGGTCACCTCCTTTCAATAACAAAGTTTCTAACCACAGCCCTCACGTACCTTGCAGCACTTATATCAGTCAACAATTCTGGCCTCATGCCACTTCCATCCTACCTTAACCGGCTGGTTGCGGCTGAAAATTACATCCGCATCTTTTGTTCGCGTCCGGTTGGAGTATTTTACGGATAATATCTGATCGCCCGGAATTTTGACCTCATAGCGGTCCATATCGCCGATATAAATGTGTGCTTTGATAACGCCGTCGAGGCTGTTCCATTCGCCGGGCGATTCTTCAAAACCGGAATTGAAATCCAATTTGACTGTAATAAAATGTAATTTTTCAGGCCGGATGGCGATGCAGGCCCGAGAGCCTACGACCAGATCTTTCTCCTTCGGAATCTTAAATTCATCGCCGTAATCGGAAGCAAGATAGTAAGCATCCGTATCTTCGCGGGTTACCCGTCCTCTGAGAAAATTGGACTCACCGATGAAGCCGGCTACAAAACGGTTGGCAGAACGCTCGTATAGATCTTTAGGGGTACCGATTTGTTCGACGCAGCCGTGATTCATCACGACGATGCGATCGGACATGGTGAGCGCTTCGGCTTGATCGTGAGTCACGTAGATGGTCGTAATATGGAGTCTTTCCTGAATCGACTTGATTTCCAATTGCATGGCTTCTCTGAGATTTTTATCCAACGCTCCCAGCGGCTCATCCATCAACAAGATGGGCGGTCTAAATACCAGGGCACGTGCCAAGGCCACGCGCTGCTGCTGACCACCGCTTAACTGTTTGGGGTAGCGGTTTCCAAACTCGGTCAAATGGACGAGTTCAAGGGCGTCTTTGACTTTGCCCTTAATATCATTGGCATCAAGTTTTCTCATTTTAAGTGGGAAGGCAATATTTTCTGCGATCGTCATATGGGGGAAGAGGGAATAGTTCTGGAAGACGATACCTAGGTTTCTCTTGTTGGCGGGTTTTGGGACAATGGATTCGTTTCCGATTCGGATGTCTCCTGCCGTCGGAAAGATGAAACCGGCGACGAGCATCAACGTGGTGGTCTTGCCTGACCCGCTGGGACCCAGGAAAGTGATGAATTCACCTTTTCGAATACTAATCGAAAAGTTGTTTAAAGCAACGAAGTCACCGAATTTTTTGGTTAAATTCTCTATGTGAATTTCAGCGGCACTGTTTGAAATCTGACCTGCCAGATTTTCTTCACATTTTGGTGGGTTGGGCAGCGTCATGGTGTATCCCTTTTTTGAGAACCTCGTGGAAGATGACTATCAGAAATCAAAGCCGAAATCAATTGTCTTCCAAACTCACCTGCAGTGCTATTGGGCCTTTGCAACCTCAACCATCGCCAAAAGGTTTTCAAGTGGCGTTCCAGGCGACATGGCACAGCCGGGGGCCAGGATCTGGATTCCGTCGGCGATTGATTTCTCACATACCTCCTTGACTGTTTCAGCGTCCTTCATAAAGAGGGTGGTAGCCGTATCTATACCACCCATCAGGATAACATCATGCCCGCATTGTTCACGCGCGATTTTGCTGCTGGCTTTAGGCTCGATGCTCAAGACATCAGCCCCTGTCTGCCCCATCCATTTAACAATTCGGTCTACCTTACCGCAGATATGGAGAATCTTGGGAACGGTGATAGCGTCAAATTGCCTGCGCTGATATCCCAATTCATATTCCTTATAGGTTGTTGGCGCCATCATTGCCGGCGAGGCGGTCATGT
>CAMYLH010000738.1 GCA_947259065.1 uncultured Desulfobacterales bacterium | reverse complement strand
AAACCATCCCGGTCCCGGTCAAAGGGCCGCGAAGCTTTCTCGGGGTCATCGATGCGGGTAGACAGAGCTTTCATTGAATTGAAACCGGCAATGCACGAGGGACTGATGACCGCTTCGCCACCTCCGGTGATCATGGCATCCGCGGTGCCGCTTTGAATCAGTCTAAAAGAATTGCCCACCGCATGGGCGCCAGCCGCGCAAGCAGTTGCGAGGGACGAATTGGGGCCCCTGGCCCCGAAATGGACGGATATCAACCCCGGAGCCATGTTGCCGATCATCATAGGAATAAAAAACGGACTCACCCATTTGGGTCCCTCCTCGGCAACTCGTAAAACTGTATCTTCCATGAACCGCAGGCCGCCCAGTCCACACCCGGTAATAGTACCCACCCTGGTTTCATTGGTGCTGTCGATTACCAGGCCGGAGTCTTCAATGGCCATACGGGTTGCCGCCAGGGCGTACGCAATAAAAAGCTCAACACGCCGAGCATCTTTTTTAGGCATAAAATCCTGTGCCTTGAATTCCTTGACCTCTGCTGCGATTTTAGTTGCGAAGTCAGAACTGTCAAACCGGGTAATTTCGCCAACGCCCGATTTCCCGGCACAAAGAGACTCCCATGTCGGCTTGACACCGATACCTAAGGGCGTCACAAGCCCCAATCCAGTAATAACAACCCGTTTTTGTATAGGTTCAATCATCCGGGGAAAAAGCCTCCAAAGCACAATCACTTAAATTTTAGTGTGCAGCAACGTAATCAAAAGCATCCTTAACTGTCGTAATTTTTTCGGCATCTTCGTCGGATATTTCGACATCAAATTCTTCTTCCATAGACATGATTAATTCAACCAGATCAAGGGAGTCTGCACCCAGATCATCCACAAAAGAAGCCTCGGGAACGACTTCTACCATGTCTACACTCAGTTTTTCCGCAATAATCTTTTTTACTTTATCTTCAATAGACATCAGAATTACCTCCTTGTGATTAGCTGAAACCACATTGGCCTCAGACAAATTTATATGAAAATAACATAGGTGTTCAAGAGTTCAAAGGTTCAGGAGTTCCGTTTTCATTCCTGGACTGCATTTTGGATGCGTTTTTATGAGAAAAGCATTAGTTTCGTCAGGCCTAATCCAAAATTTGGAGCCAAATTGAAAATGATTTGGAAAAATGAGCATTTTAAACGAGGACTTCGGATCTTTAATGCCTTCTTTGTCCTTAACCCGGAACGCTCATATGAAACTACACCAAAATGGCACGGTTTCTTGAGGATTAAACGAGCCGCTTTCCAGTCCCGCGGCGGAGCTCATATGAGATTCCGCCTGGCCGGAACAGCGAAAAGATTGAACGTCGAACATCGAACGTCGAATATTGACAGAATACATTATTCGATGTTGGATGTTCAAAGTTCGATGTTCGACGTTCATTTTTTTAGTAACCCTTTCATATTAAATTACATTACCAAAGTTTCTACTTCGATTAAACCGGCCGTTTTTTTGGCCGGCGGCTTGGCTGAACCCTTAACCGCTCAACCTATATCACATATACATCCCACCGCTGACATGAATAACCTGTCCGGTGATGTAAGCCGCCTGATCGGAGGCCAGAAATACCACCGCTGCAGCAATGTCCTGTGCAGTTCCAGCCCGCCCCAGAGGAATCTGGGTCACCATCGCCTCCCTGGCTTTGTCCGGCAAGGAAGCCGTCATATCTGTTTCAATAAACCCCGGCGCCACTGCATTCACCGTAATGGCCCGGCTTGCCAGTTCTTTGGCAACGGCCTTGGTGAGTCCGATAATGCCGGCCTTTGAAGCGACATAATTGGCCTGCCCAGGATTGCCGATTACCCCAACCACTGAAGCCAAATTTATGATTCGTCCCGAGCGCTGCTTAACCATCGTTTTAGAAACCGCCTTAATGCAGTTAAATGCGCTTTTAAGATTAACATTAAGCACGGCATCCCAGTCGGCCTCCTTCATGCGCATAATCAAGCCGTCGCGGGTAATTCCGGCATTGTTAACCAGTACATCAATTTGCCCGTATTGATTCACAACGCTTTCCACCCAGTCATTTACAGATTTGTTATCGGATACGTCTACCTGTTGGAACGTGGCTTCAGGCCCGAGCGATTCAGCGGTGGTTTTACCCGCTTCTGGGTTGACATCACAGATCGCAACCTTTGCGCCTTCTTTAACAAAACCTGTCGCCGTAGCTCGCCCGATCCCGGCCGCCCCTCCGGTAACCATCACCACTTTATTTTTGAATAGCAAGGTTTCCTCCTTTCAGCTTATGGTGTCCGCTCAAAAATGATGTCGGCTGCACGGTCCATGCAA
>CAMYLH010000737.1 GCA_947259065.1 uncultured Desulfobacterales bacterium | reverse complement strand
TCGGTAAGTTCGAGGACGAAGACGACCAACGCCTGCGGGGCGAGAACAACTACGTGATCCGCATAGAGAAGGACGTGCCCGCGAAGCTGTTCTGGTCGACCGTGGTCTACGACGCAGACACCCGCACCATCATCGATAACCGTAAAGGCGCTGCCGGTGGCAAGGCGACGGCAGGCAGCAAGACAAAGGGGCTCAGAAAGAATGCTGATGGATCTTTCTATGTGTTATTGGGACCTGATGCACCGCCAAAAGGCTGGGAGGCAAATCACGTGCAAACACTGCCTGGGCGCGGCTGGTTCCCCTACATACGTATGTATGGCGCCACTGAAAAGGCGTTCAATGACGAATACAAGTTCCCAACTATCAATAAGGTACAGAAGTTTTCGGAATACATTAAATAGAAATGAGCAGGCGGGTATATTTCGTACCCGTCTAATCTTTTTATAATATTAATTGGGGAATATAAATATGAAAACAGTTTCACTTACTAAGGGGATGGTTGTGACGCCAATCCGCTTGAAGACGTGGCCATCGCCGCGGACCCGGCGACACATCTTGAACTGATCATTCAGGGTGCAGTAGGTGAGGAGCTGGCTGATGCCAAGGCCCGCTTCCTGACCACCAACACCACCACGCGGCCTGTGGGGGCAGTTAGGAATCTACGGGGGGATGGTCACAAAACCCGATATCCCGGTGACTTATTTTCTATACCTAGCGCCGAGAGAGCGGGTTCCATAAGTGACTGAATTTGATATTATTATCCTTCAAGCAATCAAAGGCAATTGAGCGAATGGCTGTGGCATAGTCGAAATTCCGCCCATTAAACTGTTATATGGCAGTGATAGCCGATTATTAAACATATACATCTAAAGGAACCATTATGAAACCAACACACATAGCTTTAGCTACTAGCTTAACGTTAGCAATTTCAACATTAGCTTCATCTTATGCAATGGCTGATACTATTCCAGTAACACCTGAAAACTTTGCTCAAGCAGAAGCAGCATGGAATTTTGATAACTGGTCTAAGCTAGGTGCTAACAAAGAAATCTTTCACTATCGTCAACCCACACCAACAGGTAACACAGCTCCTACAGTTCGCATGAACTGGGACACTCTATACTCTAACCGCGTTGTTACAGTTAAAGATGACCACAAGTTCACTATTACAATGCCTAAGACAGATTTGTATATCTCTGCACATGTTATCGATGAAAATGGTACTTCTGAAGCGTATCTAATCGGTGAAGGAACTTATGAAGTTGAGATTGATACAGACCATGCTTGGGTATTGTTCCGTACAGAATTAACTGACCGCCACTCTGATAAAGCACTAGCTGCTACTCATGCAGTGCAAGACCAGATTAAGATTGAAGGCATTCAAGATGACCCTTACCAACCTGACGACTGGAATCAGGAGCAACTAACAGAGCTTCGCACTAAGTATAAACTCGACTATCTCGCAGCCAACGAAGACCTTGTATATCCAGACACTTTAGGTCAGCACGAACAAGAGCGTCAGAACCGCTCGTTTGCAGCAGGCTGGGGGGGGATGGATGCTAAGATTGGTGTAACGAATGCTTACCAATCATCACCAGTTATCCCAGCAGGTGAGTGTTACACGCTTACTTTCCCTGATCCAAAGAATACTTACTTCTCTTCGGTGACACTTTACGATGGCACAGGTTACTTGATGAAAGGTAACACATTCATCTCAAGCAGTAACTGGAAGCACAACAAAGACGGCTCAGTAACCCTTAACTTTAATTGTGGTGATGATGCTATCAATAACTTGGAGTCTAGCGAAGATTTTAACTATATCTTCCGTAGCTACGGTGTCAGTGAGCAAGTACTTAAACGTAAAATTAACGTATTAAAACCTGCTCCGGCTAAATAAGGTTTAACTTTAACCTACGCTAACCAAGTACTGAAACAAGACTACTTATTGCAAGATTAACCAATCACAAGAATGAGGATATATAAAATGAGTTTACCTGGCAAACAAATTGAAATTAACGGTATCAACTATCACGTCTATGATGAAGGCCAAGGCGATAAAACCGCCCTGCTGGTCCACGGCATGCCAGACACTACCTTAATATGGAAAGACTTAGCTCCTGCGCTGATCAAAGACGGCTACCGTGTTGTTGCACCTGACATGATTGGTTATGGTAAGTCTGATAAGCCACAGGAAACAGAGCGTTACGCCGGTGAGCACCTGGCTATCATCGACACCTTGGGCCTGAAGAACATTGATATTGTTGGCCACGACTGGGGCGCTGGCATTGTTTGGGAGCTGGTAATGCTTAAGCCTGAACTGTTCAGAAAGCACGTGTGCTTAGCTGTAGGCCACCCACAGTCTATGTTCGCCCACATGACCATGGACGATGTTAAAGAGAACTGGTACATGTACATGAACACCCAGACCCATGCCGGTGATTTGTACGCTTACAACGACTTTAAATTCCTCCGTGAAAGCTTATTCCCTTCACACCCTGATTTGGATGAAGTGTGTGGCCGCTTGGCAGACCCTAAGGCAATGAACGGCATGCTGAACTGGGATCGTGCCAACCAAGTATCGAGCTTTTACCTGGCTTACGCTCAGGGCGACCTAGAATACGATAACTGTAAAGTTCCAACTATGGGTATCTGGTCCAAAGGTGATATTTACTTGTCTGAAAAATGGATGACAAAAACTGAAGATCTTATGGATGCTGAATGGCGCTACGAGTGTGTTGAAGGTAGCCACTGGATGATGTTAGATAACTCAGAGAAGACTTGTGAGTTAATCCGCGACTGGTTCGCAAAA
>CAMYLH010000736.1 GCA_947259065.1 uncultured Desulfobacterales bacterium | reverse complement strand
ACCCACTTCATCCAAAAAAAGGGTTCCGCCGACGGCTTCCTCGATGAGCCCTTTCTTGCCGGCAGCCCCGGCGCCACTGAAGGCTCCCTTTTCATAGCCGAAAAGCTCACTCTCAATTAGATCCTTGGGAATCGCAGCGCAATTCACGGTGGCACACGGGGCTTTGAAATTAGGACTGTTATAATGAATAGCGCTGGCCAGCAATTCCTTGCCGGTCCCGGTCTCACCCATGACAATAATCGGTGTATCAGGACTTTTGGCCACCATTTTGATAAATTCCATGACATCCTGGATGGCATTGCTTTCTGCGATAAAACAGGGGATATGCTCCTTTAGATGTTTTTCCTGAAGCGTCCGAACTTCCTTTCTTAATCGGATCGTCTCCAGGGCATTTTGAATGCTGATCTCCAAACCATCCATATACAGCGGTTTGACGACGTAATCATAGGCGCCCAGTTTCATGGCCGAAATGACGGTGTCGACATCTTCATAGGCGGTAATCATAATTACCAGAACATCCGGATAAACATTTTTGATGTGGCGCAGTGCATCGATTCCATTCATACCCGGCAACCCGATATCGAGCAGAATCAGGTCCGGTGGATCTTTTTCTAATCGTTCGATGGCCGTTTCTGCATCCGAAAAGGCGCTGATCCGGTAGTCGTCCTCAAGGGCCATGGTAACACTATCAGTGATCGTTTTCTCATCATCAACAATGTATATTGAATATGAAATCATGGATGTCGCTTCGCTCCTTGGTATTGGGTATTGGGTACTAGGTAATTGGGTATTCGGTATTGGCAAATTTCAAAGTGTCACCTCAATTAGTCAAACTCAGTTGAGGAGGTATTTGGTATTAGGGTTAGGTAACAGGTGCTGGGATAGGGGAATTTTTTCCGATTTTTTTATATTTCATTATACGGAGATATATAAAATCTACTCCGATATCAGATAAATACCAGTACCCAATACCCCGTATCCAGTATCACATAATTGAATATCGTTCAATTAGGGTGTTACGTTGCTTGTACATTTTTTTTATTTGCTTCTCGTGCCTTTTTTATAGAACCGATATATGCGTTTAGTTTTTTTGGCAATAATTCCAAGGCATGATTTATTTCGGATATTTCAGTCGCAATAAGTTTGCGGCGTATTGCCTTTGAAATCCAACTTTTTGTTTCTTCTAAAGAACCTCTCGCATAATAACAATAATTCAAGCGATCGTTGAAATGATAACGACCATGCCCTTCGGCTAAATTAGCTGAGACAGAATCAGCCGCACGAACAAGCTGTTTCCCAATTGTGTCTTTTGCGAAGTAATCCCATTTGGTACAAATCACCCATATTCTGTCCGACAAGTTTTCCGATATTTGATAAATATCCAAATCCTCAACTTTTAAAACCATATTCTTGCTCCTCCGTTTTTTTCTAACATACGGGAAAAGTTCGTATAATTTACCGTAAAATTCTCTCTGACCGTATCCAATACCCAATCTCTAATATCCAATACCCAATATCCAATACCTAGTACCCAATACCCAATCCCCCAACCCACAATAAGCAATCCCCAGAAGCCTAATACCCAGTACCCAATACCCGTTACCTATTCTTAATCGGTATTTTAATCCGAAATTCAGCGCCGCCTAATTCACTGTCCGAGACAGTTAATGATCCACCATGATCCGTAACAATTCGATGGCATATACTAAGGCCGATGCCGGTTCCATCCGATTTCGTTGTAAAGTATGGATCGAATATTTTATCTTTGATTTCAGGAGCGATGCCCGGGCCTGAATCTGAAACCGTCAGAATAATACCATCGCCCTCCACGGATGAGGTCACGACGATTTGCTTGCCCTCCTCCATCGTTTTCATGGCTCCAGCGGCATTATTCAGTAAATTCAAGACCATCTCCTCAATTAGGGTTGGGTCGGCATTGCACGGAGGTAACTTTTCAGACAAGACTTTTTCAAGCGCAATTCCGCTTTTTCGCATGGTGACGGCACTGAGGTTTACGGCTTCTGTAACCGGTCTATTCAGATCCATTAAAGTCAACTTGGGTTCTCCGGGTTTGGCAAAATCCATAACCCTGCGTATAACAGATTCAATTTTGTGGGAAGCCGATTGGATCTGTCCCAGGATTTGTTTAACTTTTTCTTCACTTCCATTCTTATGATGAAGCTTTTTGAGCGTGTTTAAGTAAATGTTAATCCCCGATAACGGGTTTCGTATTTCATGCGCCATACCGGCTGCTACGCGACCCAGCGAGGCCATTTTGTCCTGAATGGTCAAAAGATGTTCCAACTCCTTGGCTTTGGTCATATCAATCATATTGACCA
>CAMYLH010000735.1 GCA_947259065.1 uncultured Desulfobacterales bacterium | reverse complement strand
GTGGTGATGGCACCGGTTGTTATGCATAACAGCAGTGTCAGATAATGTGAGATCCGATTCATTCCTAACCTTCATCGCGGTTGAAAACCGCTTTCATACCCCCTCTCTTTTGCTTTGTAATCCAGGTGCAGGGATGAAATTTGTTCCAGCGGCGGATATATCGTGCGTTCTGTTTCTCGAGAGTCAAGGGCTTTGAGATATTTCTTGCAGTTGTCACACAGATCGACCCTAAACTCTTTTTCGTCTTCATTGTAAAAATAATGCAGGGTTTGTCCGTCACGGTTTTCACAAAACGGGCAAAATACTCGCTTGACGGACCAAGGGTGCCAGCAAAAACTGCAGATTAATGATCGATCCCCTCCATCTTTGAGTATCGAAAGTACCGGCGGGCTTCCGCAAATTGGGCAATAGCCCTTCAGCCAAGGTTCCTCCTCATTTAAATAGGATGAAAGTTGATCGGCGCACACCGATAGTGACGGCTTTAGGCTGTTGTAGGAAATAAAACCAAGGGTGGTATCGGCGATTTCCAGTTCGCCGGCAATTTTTTGATACAGGGTGTCTTCACCGTTTAGCAGACCTGAAAACAGTTCACCGGGTTTTATGACGTTATCCGCCGCTTGCAGGATGGTTTCGGCATCGGCTGCCAGTTGGGGGTTGGCCTCTTTTGCAAGATTGCAAATGAAGAAAAAAAGTTTGCCGGCTTCAATATCATCAAAAAGAAATTCCTTGATTTCGATGAGCGAAAATTTTTCGCGGGCCTTAACCGTGCGCATCTCTGGCGAAATTTGCAGTGGTTGTATTTGGATGCGGCCTTTACTCATTTCCTGGGCCTCAAAGATTCTGCCGTAAAAATCAAGGATCTCGGCATATACCGGTTTGTTCATTTTTATGGCTTCAACCGCATTTTTTACTTGATCGGGAGTGAGGGCCAAATTGAATGTCATAGAATCTCCATAATTGGTGTTTAGCGGCACGGGTTACCTGTTACGGGCAAAAAGGGTATAGTGCATATAGAAGAATTCCGCATTCCCACTTCCAAATTCCAATATCTGTCCTCTGTATTCTGTCCTCTGTCCTCTGATATCACATCTTCAGAATATAAAAAAGGGGAGAAGGTTTGCACCTTCTCCCCAATTAACTCAGCTGCTCTGTTTAGCCGGGTTTAACCGAGCGATGAAATAGCTCGATTAAACGGCCGGAACATTTTTCGCAAGGCCGCCTGTCGCGTAATTCCGTAAGCGTTTAGGGAGGCCACCGCATTTTCGTGATAGAGGCTAGGATCAAAACCAACCAGGTAAATCGTTCTGACATCATCCGGATCCAGCAGCATGGCGTTGGGATATTTCTTTTTGGCTATCGCCAGATGTTTTTGGGCCAGATCCATTATTTCAGCCCGGTCGCCGAAATTCATGGCCCCCGTCGGACACACCTTGACGCAGGCCGGCGGCAGGCCGTTTTCCACCCGGTCGCTGCACATATCACACTTGGCCAGGGTGCCGTCGTCTGCTTTACGCGGAATGTCATAAGGACAGGACTCGATGATTTCGGCAGCATCCAGCGCACGCGTGTTGGCCGTGTAAATCACCGCACCGCTGGCCGCCTCGGTGAAGATGGCTGTCGGTTCGCCGGCGGTCGCTTCACAGGGTGCTTCAATGCAATGCCGGCACTGGTCCGGAAAGAAAAGCCAATTCAATTTACCGTCGATAACCTCTTCACGCATGCGCACCAGTTTATACGTATCGAAGGAGAGATCGGCGGGATTTTGGTATGATCCTCGATTGACGGTTTCTTCGGCCGGCAGATCATGCCATTGCTTGCAGGCTACCTGGCATCCACGGCAGGCCGTGCACAGGGTTGTATCTACTAAAAAGGATTTACTCATCGCGATCACCTCCTTACTATGTTTTAGCGACATTGACCATAAAGGCCTTGGTTTCCGGGATTCGGGTGTTGGGATCACCGGTTGCCGGTGTGAGCAGATTGGCACTTTCCTCCAAACCATTGGTAGGCATGCGCCAGCCGTAATGCCATGGCAATCCAACCTGGTGAACTATGGCGCCACCGATTTTAAAGGGTTGCAGCCGCTTGGTCACAATAGCCGTGGCCTCGAGGGCACCCCGCGGTGAAGAGACCTTAACGCGCTCGCCGTTTTGAATCCCCTTTAATTTACCCAGCTCTTCACTCATCTCCACGAAAACCTGGGGCTGCATCTCCAGCAGCCATGGCTGCCAGCGGGTCATGACACCGGTCTGCCAGTGTTCCACCACCCGATACGTTGTGGCGACATAGGGGTATCTGGGATCACAGGAGGCCCATTCATCCGCCTTGGTCTTGTAAATCG
>CAMYLH010000734.1 GCA_947259065.1 uncultured Desulfobacterales bacterium | reverse complement strand
GCACAACTCGCCGCCGCAGCACGAAAAAGCGACGTAAATCAAAACGCAGACACAGTCGTTTCCCCTGGACCAAAATACTCCTCAGCCTGCTGGTTATTCTGCTGGCTTATGTGGCGTTTCTTGATTTTCAGGTCTACCGGCAGTTCGAAGGCAAGCGTTGGTCGCTGCCGGCGCGTGTGTACGCCCGTCCAATGGAGCTTTACGCCGGTTTACATCTGACCGCGGAACAATTCAGCAGTGAGCTGCGGGCACTGGGTTACCGCTCTGTCAGAGTGGCACGCAAAGCCGGTGAAGTCTCCAGAAACGGCAAGCGTTTCCAGCTCATCAGCCGGCCGTTTGTGTTCTGGGACGGACGGGAATCATCACAACCCATACGTGTAAATTTTTCGTCAACGCATCTGAAGAGCTTGCAGGATGACCGTAATGGCGACACGCTGGCGCTGGCGCGGCTCGACCCGTTGGAAATCGGCAGTATCCATACCGCGCGTCAGGAAGACCGGATTCTGTTGCGGCTTGACGACATACCGGACATTCTGGTCGAGGCCTTGATCGCCGTTGAAGACCGCAACTTCTATCGCCACCACGGCGTTTCTCCACCTGCCATTGCCCGTGCTTTGTGGGTCAATCTGAGTTCCGGGCGGGTGGTGCAGGGCGGTAGCACGCTTACCCAGCAGCTGGTGAAAAATTTCTTTCTGAGTAACCAGCGCAGCCTGTGGCGCAAGTTCAATGAAGCCATCATGTCGCTGTTGCTGGAGTGGCGTTATGAGAAGGATGATATACTCGAAGCCTATGTCAACGAAATTTATCTGGCCCAGGATGGTCAGCGCGCCATACACGGCTTTGGTCTGGGCAGCCGGTTTTTCTTCCAGCGTCCACTGGAAGAGCTGAGTACGGCACAGATCGCCTTGCTGGTGGGTATGGTCAAAGGACCTTCCTACTATGATCCGCGCAGGCACCCGGATCGGGCGCGCGAGCGACGCAACCTGGTTCTGCGTGTCATGCATGAGCAGGGCATTATCGATCGTGCTCAATACCAGAAAACACGGTCTGAAAAACTGGGCCTGGTGAAACCTGCTGCCGGTACCAGTAAAACTTTCCCGGCGTTTCTGGATATGGTGCGCCGCCAGCTACGCCGTGACTACAATGAATCCGACCTGGTGACTGAAGGGCTGCGCATCTTTACCACGCTTGATCCACAGCTGCAGTGGTCGTTGCAGAAAAGTCTGGATCAACAGATCAGACCCATGCTGAAAAAGCAGCCTCAGTTGCAGGGAGCCGGACTGGTAACACATTCCGCCAATGGTGAGGTGCTGGCGCTGGCGGGGGGGCGAGAGCCAGGTTTTGCCGGTTTCAACCGCGCACTCGATGCCAGGCGGCATGTCGGTTCACTCATCAAACCGGCCGTGTATCTGACCGCACTGGAACAATCCGCCCGTTACAATCTGGCGTCGTTGATCGACGACGGGCCGCTCAAATATGAACAGTCCGGCCAGTTGTGGAGCCCGAACAACTATGACCGGAAATTTCATGGGCAGGTCATGTTGCATCAGGCACTGGCGGATTCCTATAACGTGGCAACGGCACGTCTCGGGCTGGACCTGGGTGTGAACGCTGTTATCAGGACCTTGCGGCGACTGTCGGTCGATGAACCGCTCAATCCTTATCCCTCGCTGTTTCTCGGGGCGACCGATTTAAGCCTGCTGGATGTTACTCGCCTGTACCTTAATTTTGCCAGCGGCGGATTCCAGGTTCCGCTGCGCAGTATTCGTGAAGTACTGGACGCCGACGGCGTACCCCTGCAACGCTACCAACTCAGTGTCGAGCGGGTGATTGATCCGGCCCCCGCCTATCTGATCAACCGCGCCTTACAGATGGTGGTGGTAGAAGGTACTGCGCGTGCTCTCAACCGACGTTTTGCAGCGGCACTCGGGCTGGCCGGGAAAACCGGCACGACCAATGATTTGCGCGACAGCTGGTTTGCCGGTTACGACGGTGAGAAACTGGGTGTAATCTGGATGGGCCGTGATGATAACCAGCCCATGGGACTCAGCGGTGCAAGCGGCGCCATGCAGGTATGGGCGGGTTTGTTCGCCAGCGCGGGCGCAGTCAGGCAACAACTGGCGAAACCGGATGCGGTTGAATGGGACCGGGTAGACAGGCAGAGCGCAGGTCTGGCCGACAAGGGATGCAAAGATACCGTACAATTACCTTTTATAGAGTCTGAATCAAAACCTGCCGCAGCTCCGTGTGCACAAGGACGTCCGCTACGCTGGTTGCCGGAATGGTTACAATGATACGTGTCATATTTCTCCTGGTCCTGTTGTTGAGCGCCTGTAGTACTGCGCC
>CAMYLH010000733.1 GCA_947259065.1 uncultured Desulfobacterales bacterium | reverse complement strand
GGGTTCAAAGATTACAAGCGATCGATACTGTTCACAATATAAATCAAAATCTGGATTTTCAACGAAATTTATTTATTCACCGCAAAGGCGCAAAGAACGCGAAGGATTAATTATTTTCAGAAAAAGTGCTCTTTTATTCTTTGCCGTCCTCTCAACGGCAAAGAATAAGAAAAACATCTTTGCGTCCTTGGCGTCTCTGCGGTGAAAACAATTTGATATCATGGATGCACTGACTTAACCAACCGAACGGTCAAGATTTTTTGGCACAAAATGCACAAGAAAAAATATTAAAGTAAAAAAATAAGAATTGATAGATAACTTATGTCTATAAAACCAGATTTAACTGTAAATATTGGGGGTCTTCAGCTTCAAAATCCGGTAATGACGGCTTCCGGCACCTTTGGCTATGCCCAAGAATTCGATGATCTTGTTGATTTAAATCGTCTCGGTGGGATTATCGTAAAAGGATTGTCTCTAAAACCGACCAAGGGCAATCCACCACCGCGCATCGTTGAGACTCCGTGCGGCATGTTGAATGCCATCGGCCTTGAAAATGTCGGTATCGAGGCCTTTGTGGAGGAAAAGCTTCCTTTCCTGAAGCGTCTGACACCGCCGGTCATTGTCAATATTTATGGCAAGATGGAAGAAGAGTATGTGCAACTGGCCGCCCGCATCGATGCGGTTGAGGCCATCGCCGCTATCGAGGTGAATATTTCCTGCCCCAATGTAAAGGCCTGCGGAATGGTCAGCGGCGTCGATCCGGCAGCTACTTTCCGCATTGTCCGGGGGGTCCGGGATCAAACCACCAAGCCTCTGATCGTAAAGCTGTCACCCAATGTCACCGACATCACCGAAATAGCTATGGCGGCCCAGGAGGCCGGTGCTGATTGTATTTCTTTGATCAACACCCTCACGGCAATGGTGGTGGATATTGAGACCAGACGTCCCCGACTCGCCAATATTACCGGTGGATTGTCCGGACCGGCCATAAAACCCGTGGCGGTTCGAATGGTCTGGCAGGTCGCCCAGGTTGCCAAGGTTCCCGTCATCGGCGAAGTGTTTTTGGCCGAGAGGAAGATCGCTAGAATATCGGATCTCATTGGAACGTTGGAAACCGGTAATGAATGACGATTGACGAAAAAAGCGTTGCGAGTTGCGCGTTTCGTGTTACGAGTTAAATTAATAGGGAATTCTGCCATTTAAAACTCCCGACCCGTAACATGCAACCCGCGACGTTTATCAGAGGACAGATGCTAGAAATTGGAATTCGGAAGGCGGCCTCCGGCCTCTCCGAGCTGTAGGCTCTGTAGGCTCTACGAGCCGGAAGCCGTAGGGGCCATAAGGACCTACGCCCAGGAGGGAATGGGGAAGTCGGAAAATATCAATCAATCCTATACGCTTTACCTGATACGCTCTGCCTTCGACCCTACGTTTTACGCCTTATGCCCTGCGCCTTGAGCCCTATGCCTTTTGCCTAGTTAACTCCAACTTTCCACCATCATATACAGCTCAATCAAGTAGATAAACCTATCAAGCATCCATCAAAGCTCGCAACCCGCAACTCGAAACTCCCTTGATCCTCCTGCACCTTCCATAACCCTGAACGTTGAACCCTGAACCTGTGAACGGTTACCATTTTATAGATCTGCCGCCTCTTTGATCGGATTTGCTTTTAAATATTCCAGTCTGTTTAATCCGTTGATGTAAGCCAAGGCACCGGCCGTAATGATATCCGGGTCGGCACCTTTGCCCAATGCGATAAGGCCGTTTTCCCTCAAACGCACGGTGACCTCACCCTGGGCATCCGTGCCGCCGGTGAGTGCGCTGATCGAAAATCGCAACAGTTCCGAGTCGGTTCCGGTGAGTTTCGCGATGGTGTTGTAAACAGCGTCAATGGGGCCGTTTCCGTAGTCGGCACTCTGCACGGAGCGACCGTTTATTGTCAATTTCACACTGGCCATGGGAAGAACGGTGGTCCCGGCGGTGACATGCAGATATTCGAGCTTGAAAATATCGGTGGTGCGCAGAATTCCTTCGGTGACAATCACTTCAAGGTCTTCATCCACAATTTGCTTCTTTTTGTCTGCCAGTTCCTTAAATTTTCCAAATACCAGATCAAGCTCTTCGTTCGATAGATCGTATCCGATGTCTTTCAAGTGAGAGCGCAGGGCATGCCGGCCGGAATGCTTGCCCAGGACGAGTTTGTTGGCGCTCAGTCCGATGGTTTCCGGTTTCATAATCTCATAGGTCATGGGATTTTTTAAAACACCGTCCTGGTGTATTCCGGCTTCATGGGCAAATGCATTGGCACCTACGATGGCCTTGTTCGGCTGCACCATGATACCGGTGATCATACTGACCAGGCGGCTGGTCGGATGGATATACTCGGTTTGAATCCCGGTGCCGGCGGCAAGAAAATTCGAGCGGGTTCTCAAAGCCATGACGACTTCTTCCAGCGATGTATTGCCGGCTCTCTCCCCGATGCCGTTGATGGTCACCTCGGCCTGACGGGCGCCGGCCTTGATGGCTGCGATGGTGTTTGCCGTTGCCAGTCCCAGATCATTGTGACAGTGCACGCTGAGTACTGCTTTTTGAATGTTGGGTGTGTGATCGATAACATATCGAACGAAGTCTGCAAACTCTTCGGGCACGGCATAGCCTACGGTGTCCGGAAGGTTGACCGTTGTGGCACCGGCGGCAATAGCGGCTTCGAAAACCCGACAAAGAAAGTCGCGGTCACTGCGTGAGCCGTCTTCGGCGGAAAACTCAACGTTGTCGGTAAAGGATTTGGCATATTTAACGGCCTCGACGGCAGCTTCTACCACCTGCTCCCGGGTCATTTTCAACTTGTACTCCAGGTGGAGGTCGGATGTGGCAATGAAGGTGTGGATCCTTGGTTTAACGGCATGGCTGATGGCTTGCCAGGCACGGTCAATATCATTTTTGGACGTGCGGGCCAGTGCGGCAACCTCGGTTTTTTGGAGTTTGCCTGCGATTAAGGAAACGGCATTTAAGTCTCCTTCGGAAGAGGCCGGAAAGCCGGCTTCCAGCACATCGACACCCAGTTTTTCCAGCTGGGTGGCCAGCCGCATTTTTTCAGCAGCATTCATACTGGCGCCAGGTGATTGCTCACCGTCTCTTAAGGTCGTATCAAATATAATTACACGGTCACTCATTTTTCTACTCCCATATACATAGTTGAAAGGTTGCTAAAGGTTTCCTGTGCGGGCATCTTTTTCCGAATTACCTAACCCGAATAAAGCGGAAATAACAAATTACAAGCACCAAATTACAAATAAATTCCAAATTACAATATCCAAATCTCAAATAAGATCAAAATCCAATTATTTAGAGTTTTGAATTTCGGTCATTGTGATTTGTTTGGTATTTGTGTTTTGTTAT
>CAMYLH010000732.1 GCA_947259065.1 uncultured Desulfobacterales bacterium | reverse complement strand
TCAGACCTCAGTTCCTTCGAAAATTACCGACTTAAAATCACTCCTTATCCGCATAAGATGAACGAGAAAACCGAAACCCGCAACATGGCGCTGTACTGCGACTTCGAGAACGTCGCACTGGGCGTGCGCGATGCCAAGTGCGCGGCCTTTGACATACAGAAGGTACTGGAACGCCTGTTGCTTAAGGGCAGCATCGTCGTCAAGGGGGCCTACTGCGACTGGGAACGCTCCAAGGAATTCAAGAATGTAGTAAGAATCAAGATAGCCTGAAAACAGGCACAAGGAACGGTCGGAATGAACCAGAGCAATGCCCATCAATCTAACGGGTTGCAGCGTGTATTTGAATATCACCAGGCTACCAAACACCAGTTCCAGGCTTACGCCAGTGGTCCGGGATACCTGGATTGGGCAAATCAGCCGGATCCGTTTCGCCGCTATGCGGGTGCACGGCTGATTCCACTGGATGCCATTGAGCCGACAGATGAGCCACGTTACGATGACATTTTTATTTCAGAACGGATGCCTGCCCCCGGAGCCGTGAATGGGCAGACGATTTCCCAACTCTTTTACCACAGCCTGGCGCTATCCGCCTGGAAGAGCACAGGCGAGACGCGTTGGGCACTGAGGGTCAATGCCTCAAGTGGCAATCTGCACCCGACCGAGGGCTACCTGATCTGCGGCCCTGTCAAAGGCTTATGTGATCAGCCCATGGTCTGCCATTATGCGCCGAGAGTACATGGTCTTGAGGTGCTGGCGGAGTTCGATACTGAACTATGGAACACATTGTGTAGTCCGTTTCCAGAGCATACGTTTTTCATCGGATTGACTTCCATTCACTGGCGTGAAGCCTGGAAGTACGGTCAGCGCGCCTACCGTTACTGCATGCACGATGTGGGGCACGCGCTGGGTGCCATCAGTATGGCGGCAGGCGGACTGGGCTGGCGGACGCACCTGCTCGACGACCTGGGTTCGGATGAACTGGCCTTGCTGATGGGCACATTTCGTGATCACGATGCCGAGCGCGAAGAGCCGGATGTGTTGATGGCCTGTGTTCCAGCTGAACTGGCGACACAAGAGACGAGTCTGCCTGCAGCGTCGGTTCTGTCATTTGAGTCGCTGGCATGGCAGGGGAGCCCCAATCAATTGAGTCCGTCGCACCTTGACTGGGGTATGGATGACATTACGCAACAGGTGAGCAAGCCCCGCGCGGCATGTCAGTATCGGTCGGTTAAAAATCCGCCGCTGTCCTGGCCACTGCCATCGCGTCCGGTTTCATTAAGCAGAGTGATTCGCAAGCGTCGCAGTGCCGTGGCCATGGACGGGCAAACCCGCCTGTCACGTGACGCTTTCTATCGCATATTGCATAGAACCCTGGCCGTTCCGGGTGCTCCTCCTTTCATCACACTGCCGTGGAAATCTCACATTCATCTGGCGCTTTTCGTGCACCGGGTGGACGACATCCCCCAGGGGCTGTACCTGTTGGTGCGTGACCCGGCACAAACCGATGCGCTGCAACAGGCACTCACACAGGCGAACCCGTGGCACAAGCCGCCAGGCTGTCCTCAACAGTTGCCTCTGTATTGCCTGATCGAGGCGGAGACCCAGGCGGCTGCGCGGCAGATCTCCTGTCATCAGGATATTGCCAGTGACGGGTGTTTCAGTCTGGCGATGCTGGCCGAATACACAGAACCGCTGCAAGAGTATGGTCCCTGGTTCTATCCACGCCTGTACTGGGAAGCCGGCATGATTGGTCAGCTGCTCTATCTTGAGGCGGAAGCGGCTGGTATTCGCAGTACCGGCATCGGTTGCTTCTTCGACGACCCGATGCACGAAGTGCTGGGACTCGAAGGTCGCAAATTTCAGGACCTCTATCACTTCACTGTGGGTGGTCCTGTGGAAGATACCCGATTAACAACCCTGCCAGCCTATCCTTTGGAACTATCATGACTGAGCCCGTAGCACCCATTACCCCGACCGTGATCAATCTGCACAAGAAGTCCCGCGTATTGGAAGTTGCTTTCTCTGACGGCTTGCGATTCAACAGGAAAAAATTGACTTGGCGATCAGGGGTGTCGAACAGTCCCGTCTGAGGTGTGGCTGCTCAAGTTTCACGGGCAAGAATGAACTTCTTTTCCAGTTCCCGCATCTTTGCCACTTGTTCCGTGGCGAGCTCATAGTAGTGTGCATGGCTGGCATTGCGGAAACCATCCGCGACGGTCTTAAAATCAGACAGGGCCGTACGGAATCCAGCTTCAGGTGGTCGCCTCGATAGTAATAACCCGGCCAGCGCGTTTCCTTGCGGAACAGGGTATGTTGTGTCACGCATTCCGAGGCAATGATACGGTGTCTCAGCTCCCAGG
>CAMYLH010000731.1 GCA_947259065.1 uncultured Desulfobacterales bacterium | reverse complement strand
CATTTTGGTCTATTACCCATAAAACGCTATATGTCGCCGGCGTGGTGGCACCCACGCCTATCGGCATCTATATTGAAAGAATCCGTGATGTATCACGGGGTCTTTTCCGAAAAACCGCCGCTGCTCGGGAATGGGCGCTGGCAGACACGAAGGGAAAGTCATTATTGACATTTTTTCGCTTCTGGACGTCGAAAGAAGCTGTTCTCAAGGCAACCGGAATCGGAATTAAAGACCTTTTGAAATGCCAGGTTCGTCAAATCCTGGACGAATGCCACCTGTCCATTCATTATGAAGGCAAAGATTGGCTGATCGAACATTTCTTCTATGACCGGCACATTGCATCCATCGTACAAAATAATTTCAACATCGATTGGATCATCGAAAAGCAACTCATTTGAACCCTGAACCTGGAACCGATCATCCCGCAGCATTCACTTCCAGAATCACCTTGCCTGTATTGCGATTCTCCCGAACGTATGCGTGGGCGGCCTGCACCTCTTCAATCGGAAAAACCGTATCGATCACCGGTTGGATCTTGCCCCCTTCCAGCAGGGCCCAGAAACGCTCTTTGAACTGCTGGGTAATGGCGATCTTTTCCATCAAGGGCCGCGATCGCAAGCGTGAGCCGATGATTCGCAGGCTTTTCCCAAGGATAGCGGCCATGTTCATTTCAGCAGTATTTCCGCCCAGCAAGCCGATATTCACCAGCCGACCGTTTTCCTTTAAAAGACTCAAATTCTGATTCAGATAGGCACCACCCACCGGATCCAGGATGAGATCGACACCGTTGCCCCCGGTCGCAGTCATCACCTCTTCAAAAAAGTCCTGTTCCTTGTAGTTGAGGGCCAGCGCGGCTCCCAGACCACGGCATTTTTCTAATTTCTCCTCGGCGCCGGCGGTAATATAAACAAGGGCGCCGGCTTCACGGGCCATTTGAATACCGGCTGTGCCTACACCGCTGCCGCCGGCGTGGATCATCACGGTCTCGCCGGATTGGAGGGTGCCCTCGATAAAAAGGTTGAGGAAGGCAGTCAGCCAGACTTCCGGAATGGCAGCCCCTTCAACAAACGACCAACTGCCCGGCAGTTCGATCAGCATCTGAGGGTGAACGGCAACCTGCTGGGCGTATCCCCCGCCGGGAAGAATCGCCAGTACCCTGTCACCGATCTGCCGGCCCTGGACTGCGTCACCGATTGCAGCAATCGCTCCGGCCATTTCCAACCCGAGGATCTCTGATTCCCCTGGCGGCGGCGGATATAGTCCCATGGCCTGTAATAAATCGGCCCGGTTCACCGCTGTTGCCATGACGTTGACAAGCACTTCTTCCGGACCACATTGAATATCCGGCACTTCCTCCCATGATAAAAGGGGTTCTTTATCCCCTTTTTTGACAGCAATGGCTTTCATCTTATCCTCCCGTCCAGATAAATATTGTCACCGATCTGACGAACTTTAACGCCATAATTTCCCAGGGTTTTTGTCAACGGCCGACCGAACAAAAAATCGAGCATGTCCGCATCCAGTCCGCCTCTGGAAACAACCAGCTTACGGATTTCTGCATCATAGCGGATGATTTCCAGAAGCTCACGCCGAGCGTCGTCTCTTTTGCCGTCGGCCAGATTTATGATCAAGCCCTGGATCTTGGTATAATCGCAACGTGCTTGATGTTCCTTGATCAAATCCCACAATCCTTTGACTTCTGAAATGAGATCCTTTCGTGTCAGCCGGGTGTTTGCATAGATTTGTTCAAGTATGCGGGTATCCCAGCATTTCAGAACTCTGCATTCCAGTGGGCGGCCTTTATAAATGGTACATCCTTTTTTGACTTCATCAAAAAAAAGACAGGTCCAGCTATCTTCTTTGCCTTTGATTTTGATGATATCCGAAGTAACCGGCTTCAAACACGCTTTGACATTATCATGGGCAAGTTCACCTTTGCGAATGGTGTAAAGAAATTTTGAGGGAATTTCCCCTGTTTCAATGAGCATCCGATCTTCTATGTGAAAACTGGGGCCACCCTTTTGGCAACAGGTGCCGCAACGGGCGCATTCCGACATCGAATTTCCGGGTTTTGGAGTTGCCGGGTTATTCCTTTTTCTTTCGTTCTTTCGATTGCTATCCATGGTCATAACCAGGTGGGTAGAATTATGGTAACCGGTCGTCCTGAATAGGTACTCAGTTCTGAAATTTAAGCATTTCAGGTACAAAAAATAGCAAATGGTTGTCTATTATACCCGATATCATAGCGGAAGCAACAACTTCTGGATGTCCCGCTAGGGTGACCGCATTTGGAATGTATCGGCGGGATGAAAATATTTTCTGGAAGTTGACACGCATGTCGCAGGTGTCGGCGGCATACTTCTC
>CAMYLH010000730.1 GCA_947259065.1 uncultured Desulfobacterales bacterium | reverse complement strand
GCTATTGCCACTTGGGCGTTCGTTTTTCAAGATAGGCGTGCTTGGCCTCTTCGGCATCCGGGCTGAATTGGGCCCGCTGCTGAAGTTCGAAGTAGTATTCGAGGAAGGTCTCATAGTCGGTGTCGAAAGCTCGGTTGGTCACCAGTTTGCTCATGCGCGTTCCCAGCGAGCAGGCTGCCAGGTAGTCGCCGGCAATTTTGTCAAGATGAGTGAAGAAATTCTCCTGGGGGACGATGTAATCAACCAGGCCGATCCGCAGCGCTTCTCGGCCGTCGATATTTTGCCCACCCAGAATCATCTTTTTGGCACGTCCCCAGCCGATATAGCGGGGCAGGCGCATTGTTGCAAGGCCCGGAATGAGCGACTCCTTAATCGCCGGCAGACCGATTTGGCAATCGGGCGTACTGATACGAATGTCGGCCGCCAGGGCCAACTGGAGAGCGCCACCCAGACAGTAGCCGTGCATCCCTACCATCACCAGCATCTCCATGGTTTCAAAACGACGCAGGGCCTGCTCCCAGCGACGGTGATAGTCCATTTCTATGCGGTCGGCCGCCAGCTCTTTAAGATCGATGCCGGTGGAAAACGCTCTTCCCTCACCCCGGATGATAACCACCCGTACATCGCTGTCTTCCCTTAAAGCCATGGCAACCCGGTTGAGTTGATTGATACAGGCAGTGTTCATGGCATTCAGTTGGTTTTCCCGGCTAAACGTCAGCCAGGCCAGCTTTCCCTTTTTTTCAAGACGCATAAATTCATGGTCCAGCATGATTTCCATTATCTCCCCCTTTTTAGAGATGACAGATGACAGAGCACGGAGGTTAGATGTATTGTTTTAGGCCCTATTCATTGAAATCGCATCATACTTACACATGATTGATGGCATAGCCAGATTGAATATTTAAGCAATTTTATCGATTTAAATAAAAAAGACAGAGCGAAGCCTCCCCCCCGGCCTGTAAGCCTATGAAGCCTACGGGCTGGAAGCGGACTCGTAGGGAATTTAGCGCCTGCGCCTCGGAGAGCGATACCACAAATCTTCATTCTTCAAACGTCAATATTCAATTCCGGTTTATCCGGGTTAGGATAACGTGATCAGAGATGGATCATACTCCTCGGGCGCACAGTAACCGAGAAGATTGCAGATCGTGGCGGCCACATTGCTCAGACCCGGGTTATCGATTTGATTCAGGGAGAACCGGTTCACTTCCGAATAGTCTTTGATAATTAAAGCGACCGGGTTTTTCGTGTGAGCCACCATGGGTGTACGCCGACCTTCTTTCTCGGTCCACATACAATCCGCGTTGCCGTGATCGGCGGTGACCATCGCCACCCCCCGGGTATCCCTGACGGCCTTCAGGAGTCTGCCCAGGCACAGGTCCACGGTCTCAACCGCGATGCGGATGGAAACAGGCAATCCCGTGTGTCCAACCATGTCACCGTTGGCGTAATTTAAGCGGATGAATTTGTACTTGCCGCCGCGAATAACATCGATCACCGCATCGGTAATCTCGGCGGCCTTCATCCAGGGCCGCAGGTCGAAGGTAATCTTGTCCGAGGGAATCTCCACATATTTTTCGAGTTTTTCGTCGATGTAACCCGTGTTGTTGCCGTTCCAGAAATAGGTCACGTGGCCGAACTTCTGGGTCTCTGAAATAGCGAATGAGGTCGTACCGGAAGCACAGAGGTATTCACCCAGCGTCCGATCGAAAGCCGGCGGTTCAACAAGGTAATTTTGCGGGATGTGAGCGTCTCCGTCATATTCCATCATTCCGGCGTAGAAAACGTCCGGAGCCCGTTTGCGGTCAAACTCGGTGAAATTCGTCTCTTCGAATGCCCGCGAAATCTCGATGGCCCGGTCTCCCCTGAAGTTGAAAAATACCACCGCATCGCTGTCTTCGATAGTGCCGACAGGTTTTCCATGCTTTTCAACGACAAAGCTTTGCATGTACTGGTCCGTGATCTCGGGATCTTCTGCGTAATAGGTCCGGATGGCCTCAGCCGCCGAAGAGAAGCCCCGCCCTTTTCCGAGCACATGGGCATTCCACCCGTTTTCCACGACGCTCCAATCAGCGCCGTACCGATCCATGGTGGTGACCATTCGCCCTCCCCCGGACGCCATGCGGTAGTCGCGATCATCGGTTGATAATTCCTCGAGCTTTTTTTCCAGGGGTTCAAAATAGGTGAGCGCGCTTCTCTGACCGACATCCCGGCCATCTAACAGACCATGCACCCGCACCCGTTTGATGTTGTCGGCGGGTGGACGTTTCCATCGGAAACCATGCCGATAAAATGCAGGGTGCCACCCTGGCCGGTTTGTTTACATACATCTGCCCAAGCCTGGCCTTCGAATATCTTCCCTGATTGGATGGCCTCACTCACCAGTTTGGCTCCCTGGGAAAAAACCCGGCCCGCACCAAGGGCATTGTGCCCCACTTCGGAATTTCCCATATCATCATCCGAAGGCATACCCACCGCGGTCCCGTGGGCTTTCAGCCGGGTAAACATAGGCTCCTGCAAAAGAGCGTCCAGCACCGGCGTGTGCGCCAGATAGACACCGTTGCTTTCATTTTGGGGGCCGATTCCGATACCGTCCAAAATGACCGTAACCATCGGGCCGGGAAAATCCAGATATCCGGCCAGAGGGTTCAACTTCATATCACTCATGAGTTTCTCCATAATCGCATGATTAAGTTTTCCACATCGATCGCTCGTGATGGACCCGGCGGCATCCCATCCCGATGGGTGCATTTTCCGCTGTTGCAACTACATTGCCATCAGGGACTCTAATCATTGATGGATAAATTTCAAGAAATTGCTTGCAATCGGCTTAAAAGGATTTAGAATCTGTAGTCGGACATCATCCAGGTTCAGAAAAAGTGATGTCCGCCCTTTCATTTTACCGGTTTTAAACTTTATATTTAACCCCGCTACATTGATAGAAGAAAGGAGATAAAAAATGGACGCATCCGGTCTGATGGCCAAAGTGTATGAATTGTTGACGGTTTACGGAATTAAGGTCGTTGCCGCTATAGTTATTTTCATTGTCGGTCGCTGGGTGGCAAAAGCGATTGCCAACTTCATCAAAAAGATGATGACCAAAAGCAACACCGATGAGACGCTGGTGAAGTTTGTCGGCAGTCTATGTTACATTGCGTTGCTGGCCTTTGTAATTATAGCCGCCTTGAATCAGCTGGGCATTCAAACCACTTCCTTCATTGCCATTTTAGGTGCCGCCGGCCTGGCCATCGGTCTGGCGCTGCAGGGTTCTTTGGGAAATTTTGCAGCCGGCGTTCTGATGATCATATTCAAACCATTTAAGGTGGGCGATTTTATTGAAGGGGCCGGTGTTGCCGGTACCGTTGAAGAAATTCAAATCTTTACGACGCAACTTAAAACTCCGGATAACAAAACCATCATTGTGCCCAACGCAAAAATGACAGGAGACAATATCACCAACTACACCATGAAAGGAACCCGGCGGGTGGATTTTGTGTTTGGTATCGGCTACGAAGATGATATTGATAAAGCCCGCGATGTCATCCAAGGGATTATTGCAGAGGATAGTCGCGTTTTAAAAGATCCGGCGCCGATGGTTGCTTTATCCGAACTGGCCGACAGCAGCGTAAATTTCGTGGCACGCGCCTGGACATCTGCAGATGATTACTGGGGATTCTATTTTGACACGACGGAAAAAGTTAAGAAGCAATTTGATGCCGCGGGAATCAGCATCCCGTATCCGCAGCGCGATGTCCATGTGTATGAGCACAAACAATAGGCTAGGTCATTGGCAGTATTGATCGTTTCTAAAATGGGTGTCTATCTTATCCCGTATATCTAAGGAAAGCTGATTTATCTGTTGCCGGTGGTATTTTAAAGAAAGCCCAGACTACGATTAACCCGATATAGCAAAAGCAACGCGGAAAGCCGGAGTACTTCACCCTTGGCACCTTGGTGCTGAAGTCCTCCGGCTTTTACAACCTTAAAATAACTTATCCGTGGGAGTGGTGTCCCATTCGCGACGTTTGATCTCGCGGCTGGGAATATGCAGGAGACTTTCTTTTTCAGCGGCGGGAGGTACAGGCTTTACTTCCAGCAAACTATGGCCTCGATTCCAATCATATCTTATGATGTAATACGCTTTGGCAGCAAATCCGACAATGACGATTGCCGTTGTTGATAAAATCGCTAAAATTACTAAATCGAAACCATTCACTTTGATATTCTCCTTAAATGTGACTCCAAATGGTAGGGTTCAAAACAAAACAATTGTAAGCAAAATACGGACCAAAACCTGTCGAATCATATATTGGTTACGTTTTTAGTCGGTTAACGATGATCACGATGCACATTTTGAGACTTAAGTGCCAATCTTATGATACGTCCATGTCAAAATTTTTATACATCATGTAAATAATCAAACAACCCGAATACAAGTTCGGTCACCTGTTGGTTACCGTCCACCGAACCTGCCAGACCATACAAGGCGGTGGTTTCGGCAACGGTCCCGGCTTTGGATTGGGCGTACGTTACCCCCGCCTGTAGATCGGCAATCAAACGACCGG
>CAMYLH010000729.1 GCA_947259065.1 uncultured Desulfobacterales bacterium | reverse complement strand
TCCGGACTGACCCTGCCCTTTTTTTTCAGCATTTCCCAAATTGTCTGTTTGACTTTGCCCACCGGTGAGTAGGCAGGATCATTATCGTGGGAAAGGTAATAATGGCAGGCCTCGGAACAGAGCCCGCAGTGGATGCATGTATCCACATAGGCTTTTAAACGGGCTCCGCTTTCATTTTTTAAAACCCGGTTGATTACCTTTTCGATCCGATCCTCGGTCAGATTTTGGGCACCGATTTCCAGACCCTCGTCCACTGTCTTATTTTTGACTTGTTTTGCAGGTTCAGCCATATGTGCTCTCCTGTTGTTCCGTTGGGCCCGTTGGGCCGGTTGAGCCGGTTGGGCCGTGTGCCCGTTGGCCGGTTTGCCGGCAAGAAGTAAGATTAGATAATTTACCTGCTTTAACTGGCCAAACGGGCTAACGGGCCCAACGGGCTCAACGCACAAATACCTACCAATCCTGAGCATGCCTCACACCGCCAAACTCAGACCCCATATAGGCTCTGGTCAACGGGGCTGTAATCATGTGACTCAAGCGCGTGAAGGGAATCGTCACGAGCATGATTTCTCCAGACAGGATATGAAGGATGACAAAAAATTTATATCCGAACCACTGGTAATTGGCCAGAAACCCCGTCACGAAAGGCGCAACGACAATCACCAGTAATACAAAATCAGAGGCGGAAGTAACGTACTGTACTTCTCGATTGGTCAGGCGCCTGACACAGAAAAAGATACCGCCGGCAATGACGATCAGCGTCATTGCGTCCGCCAGGCCATCCGGCAGGGTCCACCAGCTAACGTTCCAGGATTCTTCAATCAGAATGACATGGGCCAGCAGAAAAAGCGGTGTCACCAGCAGACTGATGTGAAAGGCAAAGGTCACGATGGTCATCCCCGGATGCCTGCGCATGTTTTCGGTGGCGAAGGGTGTGCTCCATCGCAGGATGGAGCGCAGACCGTATTTCCAGCTCATATATGAATAGATGAATCTTTCCTTCCGGTGGACCAGCACGAGCAGGTTGATGAGCCGGTAAAGGCAGCCGCCGATAAAAATAATGAAGGCACTCCAAGCCAACGGGCCACTGACGAATTGATAGATTTCGAGCATGTATCCCCCTTTTAACGCAGCATATCCGATACGGGCAAGACCTGCCTCGAATAGATGCCGTCCTTCAGAGATCGCAGAAGAATTTTGTCTCCAGCGCTGCTGAAAACAGGATCCCAGATTTCATCACACCGGCCGGCCCACACGTGATCGTCTAAAGCGATGCCGTATTTACCGTCCTGCTCAAATTTAACCGCCACATGATTACTGTCAGGACTGAAGACCGGTTGCCAGACCATATCGAAGTTATTGGTCCAGACAACTCCATCGACCGCCACGAACCAGCGGGAATTATTTTTGGCCACAGCCGCGACTTTTTTATTGTCGGGACCGAAAACCGCATCGGATACCAGGTCGTTGAATGTGACCGCCCAGGGATGTCCGTCGACCGCCATTGTCCACCTGCCATATTTGGGCGCAACAATGGCGGCCAATTTACTGCCGTCGGGGCTGAACATCAGATTCCAGACCTGTATAAAACGCCGATCCCAGATAATCCGGCCGTCTTCAGCCAAAGACCATTTGCCGTCTATCCGGACCGGCGCCGCCACCGAATGGTTGATGGGATGAAACACCGGTTCCCAGACACAATCAAAGGTCTTCTCCCAGGGTGTGCCGTTGACCGCAATGGTGTAATCGTAAAGGTTCAATCTGACTTCGGCTGCCAGCTTTTGACCATCCGAACTGATCGCCATTTTCCAGACGTTGACGAATCTTGTGTCCCAGGGGTGTCCGTCCATGGCGGCAGAAAAAGCGCCCGCCTGAAATTTTTGAATTTCGCCTTCGCCGAACTCGCCGAGCTGCACGGCCGCCGCCGTCCGGGTGCCATCCGGACTGATGGTCGGATTGGTCATGTTGGAGAAGGTTTTTTCCCAGGGCACGTCGTTGAGTGCCATGCCGTAACTCATATCCTGCTGGACGGCAACGACGATATTTTTGCCGTCCGGGCTGAACATCGTATTCCACACATAGCCAAACTTGTTTTCCCAGGCAGCATCGTCCACTGCCACCGTCCATTCGCCCGTCTCCGATACCAGCGCGGTGAGTCGTCCATCCGGAGCAAACCGCAAATACCAGATTTTATCAAAAACGTTTGACCAGGGTTGGTCGTTGACACAAACGGAGAACTCCCCCTCCGCTAGATTGACGATGGCGGCGATTTTTTCTCCATCCGGACTCACATAAGGTTCTTCGATCCAATTGAAATCGTCTTGCCACCGGGTAATATTCGCAATATCCCTCTTGCCGATATCCCAATCCCACTC
>CAMYLH010000728.1 GCA_947259065.1 uncultured Desulfobacterales bacterium | reverse complement strand
AACCGTCTTTTTCGGTGCTTTCGACTTGGTGATGTAATCAATCACAAATGGCATCGTCCAGTTTGAAGCTTTTTTGGTGTCCAGCAAAAAGTTTACACCGTCCGCTGATGTGTGCGGTGACATGCGCCCGAATACCGGTTCGAACTCTTCTACGGCCTCAATGCAATCATCAATATCGGCACCAACGGCAAGATCAGCCGCAATTGAAGCAAGAATGGATAAAATCCACATTTCGTCCATCATACGGGACTGTACTGGCCAGGTCTTGCCTTGATAGCAAAGTGTGAACGCCAGGCGGTCCGGCCAGCCACAACTGATGCTTGTCGCTCTGACGTCACAGTCTTCCGACTGGCCAAAATAAACAACCTGCGCACAGGTACGCGTGGACAAAGCACGCACATGTGGATCATCACCGTTAAGTATTGCAAACCCATCCCGTGGCAAGCTCTCGATAAGCTTTCCCTTTTCGGCTGCGACGGCTTCGCGAGCGCGAAAGTTGGTGTAGTGGTCTAACCCAATAGCCGTGATCACGCTTGCTTTTGCGCGCACAATGTCCCGGCTCCTCTCGATGTCGCCGGGGTCCCCACCGGAAACCTCGATAACTGCAAATTCGTTGCTTCGGCTGGTTGAACAAACAGTTTTCAATACATCAGGCGGCGTGTTTCGGTGACCCCCAATCCGGACTGAGTGTCTTCTAGAAAGTATTGTACCGAGCAGCTGGGTCGTCGTCGTCTTGCCGACACTGCCCGTAATGGTAATGAACGTAGTATCATTGAGTAATCGACGTTTTAGTGCCGCAGCCAGCATAATCAGCGGTTGCGTTATCGGCCTGAAGAATCTCATGCTGTACAACGCCCCTATATACTGGCATCCGGGATACAAATCTGACCGATCTCTGCGAAATTCTAAACTCGAGCCGGAAGATTGCTATCCTCACACAGGCAAGCTAGATTCTTGTTGTATTATGGTTTGTGGTTCCGGTCACTTGGTTATTTTTTCGGGTAGCAATCTGAATCATGCCCACACACATTATATATCGGAGTGACCTCAAACCGGAGAGCGAGGTCGCGGGCTGCAATGTACGATGGAGCTGTGATGATGATCTGCAAAAAATCACCGCCAACTCCGAAGGAATAGAATTTGTGAAATCGTGCCTGTCGTCTGGTGGGCGTATTGTTGTGGCCGAAATTGATGGACAAATCGCCGGTTGGCGTTTCTACATGCCTTCGCCATGTCCGCAAACGTATCGTTTTGAATTCCATGCCCCCGACGATGTTATCTTTGGCTTTTCTGCATTCGTCTTGCCTGAACACAGGGGTAAACGCCTGTTCAGCGCTATCCATCAATTTGCCGCAAATTATTACATTTCCAACGGTTACCGCCAGATCGTCAGCTTGACCGGCACATGGAATGCGGCGTCCAGAAGCGCGCACAAAAGCGCCGGCGAGCAACCACTGCTGCGGATTTGGTCATGGACCGTGTTCGGCTTTGCCTTAATCCGATACCAGGGCCGTCTCTACCTCAGAAACCTGACAAAGCAAGGGCGCTTCCGCGTTTTGATTGAATGAACCATCAGGTAATCTGTGCCCGGCCAATTTCTCCGCTGTACGCCTTTTGCTGAAGGTGATTTTTGGGATTAAGTTTCGCCATGATTGAACACCTCAGGTTCGTGACTTTCGCACCTAACTGAAACGACAAGTAGGGCGTATAGGTTTGCGTCGACAAAGCCGTACTGTAAGAGTACGACGTGTCCGCCTTAGGGGAATAGCGCCAGTGAAACAAACCCGTCAGATTGCGCAATCCAGCCTGATTGATTGGTTCATGCCGATCATGAATCTGATTACGATCGCCCGTCACATGTGGACAACGATTGTTTTCATTATTTACTGTCGAAAACTACCGAATGTCATGTTTCCACTTGATATCAACGAGAAGATGTTCTGGCGGAAGATTTTTGACCGTGATCCGATGTTCATTACCTTTTCCGACAAATTAGCCGTTAAGGACTACATCAAAAAAACAGCCGCTGATGTTGACTGTGCAAGCGTTGTTTGGCGTGGAAGGGACATTCGGCAAGCTCCGAACAATGTCTATTCGAGACGTTTGATGTTCAAACCCAACCATGCTGCCGGGTTTATGGTTCGATTGGAGGCAGAAGTCCCGGACAAAGAAGCGCTACAGAAGAAGGGTGAGGAATGGCTGAAACACAAACAGTGGAGGCTCTACTCGGAATGGGGCTACAAGGGCGTTGTCCCCGAGCTGTTTCTTGAAGAGAGATTCGATACTGGGGAAGAAGAAATACTAGACCTGAATATCTATACTTATGGAGATACAGTAGGCCTGATCATTGCGACGCTTGGTGAGAAAACCGGC
>CAMYLH010000727.1 GCA_947259065.1 uncultured Desulfobacterales bacterium | reverse complement strand
TAGATGGCGAAAAGAAAGAGCCTTCCCAAACCCGGCAAAGAGAAAACCTGCTCGATAATGATTGCACCACCTAGCATATAACCCAGCTGTATACCGGCAATCGTAATGACCGGCAGCAATGCGTTTTTTAGGGCGTGTTTATAATTTACCATCCGTTCGGTCAGACCTTTGGATCTGGCGGCAACGACATACTCTTTGCTGAGTTCCTCTGCCATGGAAGCCCTGGTCAAGCGCAATAGAACGGCCGCCCGCGCGATTCCCAGAGAAACAGCCGGCAGAATGAGGTGTTTGAAGCTTCCGGATCCAAAGAGGGGGAAAAGCTTGATTTTCACTGAAAATAGAAGCAGCAAAAGAATTCCCAGCCAAAAACTCGGAATGGCCATGCCGATCTGCGAAAAACCCATTCCCATGTAATCCCACAAAGACCAGCGTTTTACTGCCGAAATCACACCCAGGGGAATCGCAATGATGATAGAAATGAGGATACCCAGCAATGCGAGGGACAAGGTTAGCGGAAAACGCTCTAAAATTAAGCGCATCACCGGCTGGCCTGAAATCATGGAGTCGCCGAAATCAAAGCGCAAAACATCCCAGACCCATTGGGCATACTGGGTGAGTATCGGTTTATCCGTGCCCAGTAAGGTCCGGATGGCGTCAATATCAGATTGGGAAGAATCGATTCCCGCAATCACGAGGGCCGGATCACCCGGTATTACTCGAATGACAACAAACACAATGGTTGAGATGAGCAATACCGTTAAAATCAGGCGACCGAATTTTTTCAGTGCAAATAGGACGATGGATTAATCCTTCCGGGTTACAACAGCCACACTTTTCCCGTCGTTGCCAGTTCTATTTTTCCCGCAAATTTTTTGCCGGCCTGCTCCAGCAATTGCTCGTGATTTCCAAAATGGGGTAAATGCGTTAACACCAGGTGCTTTGCCCCGGCGCAGGTTGCGATTTCGCCGGCTTCGCCTGCAGTCAGATGCCCGGGTATCATCCCCCGATACTCATCGTATAGGCTCGACTCACAGAGAAGTAAATCGGCATTTTGGGCGATCCCCACCAGGTCATCGGTCCAGGCAGTATCTGCAATATAAGCCAGGCAACGGTTGGCCTGCTCGATGCGCATTGAAAAGCAGGTATCCGGATGATCATTACGGCAGAAAGAAAGCTTGAAAGCGCCGAGCTTGAGGGCCGATTGCGGGTCAATGGCGCACCCCCGGCTGTATTGCAGATAACTCAGACCTGAAAAGTTGTCATCTTCCGCATGTCCGTAAATTTCCAACGGTTTATTGAGGTGACCCAGATCCATCAATATCCTGGCGGCATATTGCAGACACCCGATATCGGCGATATGGTCCCAGTGATAGTGGGATAACACCACGGCATCCAGATTTTGCAAGTTAATATAATTTTGCAGACCTGACAGCACACCCGAGCCGCAGTCAACCAGAACATTCAGGCCATGAGACTGCAACAGGTAGCCGGAAGTTGCCTCCCCCGCACTCGGATATGCACCCCACCAGCCGATGGTGGTTATTTTATAAGAATTCATTATTCGATATTCGCTTTTTTATTCATATCGTAGCGGTATTTAACAGCCGCGCCGTAAACGGTGGCATATCCCGGATTTTCAGGAAAGATAAAAGTTGTGCGGTACAGTTTTCCTACCAGAATTAACACCTGCCGGATAAACCGGTTTTCCGCAACCTTGCCGACCATGACGATATGATCCCGGCAATTGACGGACCGGGCGCAAACGGAGGCGATGATGCCTACCGTTTCTCCGACCAGGTTTAAAATTGCAGCGGCCTGGTCTTCAACCTTTTTTGATTTTATGGCGGCAAAGTTACTTGCCGTCATATCCGCACCCAAAAAACTGATTTGTTCATAGCCCAGATCCGAAATGGTTAAATTGAGCTTCGATGCATTTCCTTTCAGAGCCAGAGCTTCAACCTGTGAAGGATTATCCAGACCGCAGATGAGGGCCGAAAGTCCTTTGATGGTTCCACCACCGACACCGGAGCCGCCCAGGTGTTCGGCTGTGTTATCTGAGAAATGAACGATGGCGCTGCCGGTACCCATGCTAACTACGACGCATTCGTTGCAAGCGGCCAGGGCCGCACCCCCGAATCCGATGGCATCAATTTCAGCAATGATGGTGATGGTGTTTTTCATGGATGCCGGCATACCATTGGCAGAGCCCGAGAAAACGATATGCCGCGTTTGGTATTTTGTGATCAGGCGTTCGTAGGAGTCCCGTTTCTCTATGCTCGAAATCTCTCTTAAGCCATCGGAGTCAACGACGGCAAAATCGGTAAAAGAGGCCCCTCGATCAATCCCGATGATCGGCGTGTTTAGGTTCTGGGTCATATGGTTTTTGTCCTTACGGGTCGCACTTTACTAATGAGTTTATTACTGTTTGGACATGGATTCACCGCCCGCTGCGCTCGAGTCGCAGAGATCGCAGAGGGACTTTCCTTTTAACTTTCTGCTGAGCCCCACTAAAAAGCAACGGGATGTGAACAATGGCAGAAAGTTAAAAACACACGCCCTTCGGGCAATCGGATTGCCTACAATTTTCACCCCGCCACGCATAAATAATTTCTTGCGTTTGGTGCGGATTGTCCTTTATGTTTGCCGGAGGCCGTCCGGCCAAGATATTAAACTGATTGGTCATCCCGACCAATAAGGAGGGGCTTCTCAACGGCAAACATAAAACAAATATTCTCTGCGCACTTTGCGGCTCTGCGGTGAATAAAATATTAAATCTCAATAGAAAATGTCTAATTAATTAGTGCCGCATTGATAGCTCTCGTTGATCGTCTCGATATTTGCTTTGATCGTCTCGATATTTGCTGCTAGTCAATATAATTGAAAATATCAGAGAGTCGGTGAATTACGGGGCAATCCTCAATCTCTTCCACGCCCAGGGAGCCGAATCGATTGATAATCAATGCGTTCATTCCCACCTTGCGACTGCCGAGGCAATCGTCATAATAATTGTCGCCGACATATATGCACCGGCGGGCCTCCACGGACCCTTTTTGCAAGGCCAAATTAAAGATGCGGGAGTCCGGCTTACTGCAGTCTACTTCACAGGAGATAACCAGATGGTCGAAAAAATCCATCAGCCCGGCAGCGCTTAAAATATCACGCGCGGTGCAATCCCAGTTCGATATAATGCCGAGCCCTAAGGATCTTCGCTTCAGCTCAAACAGGACTTCCGTTACCCCGTTGAAGGGCAGCCAATAGTTATCGATATCCTTTTTTATCGCTTCCCAGCAGGTGTCCAGTTCGCACAGGTTGACACTCAATCCCAGGTGATAATTCATTATTCCAAGATAAGCGGGCATGAACACTTCCCGGGGCTGCAAGAAAAAACCCGGATACTGCCGCATAAACAGTTTGTCCGTCAGATGAAATTCTTTTTCGATATCCGCCAGCGGGACATCGATGTCGAATTCGCGCAACGCTTTCTGATACGTGGTTTCCCGCTGCATGTAGAGCAGGGTATAACCGATATCGAACCAGACAAACGTTATATTCAATTTCGACCTCCCGTTTATTTGACCGTAACGACCGGACAAGATGCATTTAAGACCACATATTGGGCCGTGGAGCCGAATATGAGTTTGCCGACCTTCGATCTTCTGCGGACACCGATGATGATTTCATCGGCTTTGTGCTCCTCTGCCAGCTGCACCAGGTCCTCTCCGGATTCCAACCCTCGCACCGACAAAATCGGAGTGCAGGGGATCTTTTTATCCCGCACCGTATTTTTTTCGTAATCCAGTTCTTTTTCCGCCCTCTCGAAATCCTTGCGCGGCACTTCGGGTCCGCCGACCATGGAGTGCACCAGGATAATCTCGGCCTTAAAAGCGGTTGCATGCTTTTCGGCGACCGCTATGGCTTCTTTGGCCACATTTGATCCGTCATAGCCCACTAAAATTTTCATTTTGATCTCCTTTTCTGTTAATATTGTTGATGCCTAAACTGAAATTGACTATTCATGGTTTCGTAAAAAGTCTGAATTCAGATAACTAGTCAACCAGGTCTGGATTTTTGTGCTTTTTGCGCCTTTTTGCGGCTATATCAAGATTCATTCGAAAATATTCAATTATTTATAATCCCAAATCTTCATTAATCAATACCACTTTGACCCTTTCTTTGGGAAACGATTTTTCGGTGACGGTCCAGGTGTTGCAGATGCGATCCGGGCTGTTGCACTCTTGACAGTAGGATGTTTTAACGCAGGGTGTCTTTTTATCCAGGCGCATGGCGTTGGCCGGCGCCACATAATTTTTTACGCGGAACATGGCTTCGTCCAGATCAGCGACGATTTTATTGCGACCGACCAGTACGATTACCCATTTGGGGCCGAAGGTCAGCGCGCCAATCCGATTGCCGATCATATCCAGGTTTACCAGTTGACCGGTTTCGGTAACGGCGTTGGTTCCAGTGATAAACAGATCGACCAGCAGCGCCTGTCTGCGGCGTTCCATCATTTCTTTCGCCGGGAGTTTCTTGTCAAAGGTATCCAACACCTCCAGATCCGGATTCGCATTTAGCTGATGATAAAGCCCGGTGGCGACAAACGTCATCGATCCGCCCCAGGAAATGGTCCTGGCGTTTAAACTGGGCATGATATCCTCCAGGACAGTCTTGCAGGCCTCTTGCTTGTTTTCTGCAAGGTAGACATCGAAGTTGTTGGATATCAGCGCTGCTTTTAGATCTGCCAGTCTCAGTTTGCTGTAGTTCTCAATGGGCTGGTCCATTTTTTCCTCCAGAGTCCTCGATTTTAGGCAATTTAGGTCACTTTAGGCACTCGTTTATTCGGCTATATATATCCG
>CAMYLH010000726.1 GCA_947259065.1 uncultured Desulfobacterales bacterium | reverse complement strand
GAACAACTTATCACATGAATTTCCCAATCTTCCGCAAAGAATAACGGGGTTGGGTAACCTGGCTGAAAACCTATGGTGGAGCTGGAATCCGGGCGCCAGAATGCTTTTCAAGATGCTGGATCGCCAGGCGTGGAAGGAAAGCAGGCATAATCCCGACAAAATGCTGAAAGAACTTCCGGCCGATATTCTGGCAACAGCCGCCGGCGATGCTGACTATTTGCGCCACTACGATGTGGTGCTGTCCCAATTCACAAAATACATGGATCAAAAAGGTTGTCCGCTGCTGGATGGTACTGCGGATTCGAGCCGGCCTGCGATAGCCTATTTTTCGGCGGAGTACGGCCTGCACCGTTCACTGCCGTTTTATGCCGGCGGCCTTGGTTTTCTGGCCGGCGATCATCTCAAGGAATGCAGCGATCTGAATCTACCCCTGGTGGCCGTCGGTTTTATGTATCCGCAAGGGTATCTGCACCAGCGGATTCGGGAAGACGGCTGGCAGGAGAATATCACCGAAACCCTGGAACGTGAGGCCGCACCGATTTCGCGGGTTTTAAACCAGGACGGCAGTCAATTGATTGTTAAAATACCCTTGATAGAGCCGATCATCCATGTCGCCGTGTGGCAGGTGAGTGTCGGGCGCGTGTCCCTCTATCTGATGGACACTGACATCGAAATGAATGACCCCTGGAACCGCGCGATCTCGGCGCGACTGTATACCGGCGATTTGGAGCAGCGATTGCGGCAGGAAATCGTGCTGGGAATTGGAGGTGCGGAGGTCCTGGAAACCCTGGGCATCAGGCATTTCTCGCTGCATCTGAATGAAGGGCATGCCGCGTTTGCGTTGCTGGAGCAGATCAGAGACCGCGTCAACCAAGGCATGAGTTACATCGAGGCCCTGGCATGGGTAAAAGATACGTCAGTATTTACGACCCACACGCCGGTGCCGGCCGGTCATGATGTCTTTCCTTTTTATCTAATGGAAAAATACTTTCACACCTACTGGCCGGCCCTGGGCATGGACCGTGAGACATTTCTAAAACTCGGGATTCATCCCGATCACCCGGAAGCCGGTTTTAATATGACGGCCTTTGCATTGGGCATCGCAAACCATCGAAACGCCGTCAGCAAGCGGCACGGAGAAGTTTCCCGGCAGATGTGGCGGACACTCTGGCCGGATTCCAATGGGAAAGACGTCTGCATCGATCATATTACCAACGGCGTTCACGTGCCGACCTGGATCGAGCCCAAAATGAGACTGCTTTTTGACAAGTATATCGGCTCCGGCTGGCTGGAAGACCATGATAACCCGGCTATCTGGGAACTGATTGAAAAAATACCGGATGAGGAGCTCTGGAGAACCCATTACTGGCTGAAAGTCAAGTTAATCGATGCAATCCGTGAGCGATCCCGCCGGCGCTGGGTAAAAAACCGCTCCAATCCATCTATCGCGTTGGCCGGCGGCGCCTTGCTGGACCCTTCGGTGCTGACGCTTGGATTTGCCCGCCGGTTTGCGACCTATAAAAGGGCGGATTTGGTATTTTATGACTGGGACCGCCTTAAAAAACTTTTGAACGACCGCTGGCGTCCCATCCAGATTATTTTTGCCGGAAAGGCCCACCCGGCCGATGATCCCGGTAAACAGATTTTGCAAAGGATATTTAATGCCTGCCGAAACCCCGATCTGGGAGGGCGGATTGCCTTTGTCGAAGACTACGGGGAGCAACTGGCCCAGTATTTGGTTCACGGCGTAGATGTTTGGTTAAACACCCCGATTCCTCCGATGGAAGCCAGCGGCACCAGCGGCATGAAGGCCGCTATTAACGGAGTACCGCAGCTGAGCATTTTAGACGGGTGGTGGAAGGAGGCCTACAATGGCCAAAATGGCTGGGCGCTGGGCCATGAAGAAATCGATGGCAATCGTGATCAGGCCGATGCCGCCGAACTTTACCGTATTTTAGAAGAAGAAATCATGCCTTTATATTATAAAATATCCGATGAAGGCATTCCCCATGAATGGGTGCGTGTCATGAAAGATGCTATCAAGAGCACAGCCGCCCCGTTTTCGGCCCGGCGGATGGTCAAAGCGTATACCGCAAAATTCTATTCCGTGGCGCTGAAAAACGTTTAGAAACCGGAATCTGAGTTCAAGCCTTGTCAAATAGGGTCCAGGAATCTTGCCATGGTCTCTGAATTGCGGAGCCGGGCATTAATTCAAAAGTATACATTAATTCAAAAGTATAGGAATTTCCATTTTGGGGACACGGATGAACACGGATTACCAGGATATTAAAAGCTACAGAAAACCAAATATCTGTGGAAATCTGTGAAAATCTGTGTCCTAATTTAATTCAAATTCGAAATAGCGGCTGTCTTTCGATTCCGCTCTGGCCAGAACTTCTTTGATAAGGCTGTTCTCATCAGCCTGGGCATAGCCGGCGCTGATTCGAATGGCACCATCAGCGCCTTCATGGCTGTTTAAAAGGTCTTTGGTCTTCAACTCCCGCGCCAGTCGCCTAGCGAACTCCCGGGCCTCATCCTTATCGGCGTTGTGCAGAACGACAAGTATCCTGTCCAGGCTGTAACGGGAGCAGGAATCTGTAATATCAAGCCGCTGCTTTATTTGTGCGGCAAAGTTTTTGAGCATGATTTGGCCCGCCACGGGCCCGATTTTTTCGTTGAGCTCATCCAGGTTTTCAACGGTCAGCATGACTGCTGAGAAGATGATCCGGTCGCTTTGCAGGCGCGCTAGCTCTTCCTGGAATTTTCGCTCTCCCTGAAGCTGTGTGGCCATGCCGGTCAGGGCATCACGCGGTTTTTCCAGGCCCCGGATGAACTGCTGAACCAGCGGGTCGTCACACCGCCGAATCTCTTCGGGGGTGCCTTCGAACCGGATTTTGCCCTCGTCCAGCATGACGATTCTTTGGGAGAAATAAAAGACATCGGGGATTTCATGACTGATCATGACCGCGGTAAAGCCGAATTTCTTCTGGAAGCCGACAATCAGGGCGTAAACCGCATTTCTGCGGATAGGGTCAAGTCCCGTGGTCGGTTCATCCAGCAGGACCACCTCCGGGTCCGTCACCAGTGCTCTAGCCAGGGCCACCCTCCGTTTCATGCCGCCGGATATATAGCTGAATTTTCCTCTGAGTTTATCTATCTCGGAAAATTTCATTTTGGACAAAGGTCGCCCATCGAGAACTATTTCTCCCGCATCAGGATGCATGAGGCCGATCATATGTTTGAGCAGTACACTCTTGCCCTCACCGCTTTTTCCGATGATCGTTGTGATTTCGCCTTGATAAATGCATAAGTCGACTCCCTGGAGCACCTGGCTGTCGCCGAATTTTTTGAAAACATCTTTAAACTGAATTAGAGGTTGTGCCATGGGTTTAAATACTCGATTTTGAAAATGAATGCAAGCAGATGAAATCCGCTTGACATCGGAATCCGTTTTGTTAAATTCATCAATTAACCTTTTATCAAGAGGTTACTCTGATGCTGTAAAAGTCGAGATCGCAGATCCGCCTCTGGAGGGATGCTGCAGCTTCAAGGCGTACAAGGGCGGGCATCGACTGTCTTCGACCCTGAGTTCAGAGTTCACGGCCGAAGGGAGCTCAACCGAAGTCAAGCCGTAGTCGCCTACCGCAAATCTTTGGCAACATAGAAGCTGCAAAAACCCTATCCGCTCAATTTCTTTCCGTGCTTCGATCAAAAGCTGGATCTACGGTAGAATATGAACAAAGCGGAAGGTTGAGTTCCGACAATCAGGAAATAAGAACTCAGAGTTCCCTGCAGATCAAATTTGCATTGGCTTTTGATCGGACTTTTTCTTACATGTCTTCCCTGCAAGTTAATTTTCTATTTTCAGTTTTAAATTATATTTCTGATAGTTACATAATTTTCTTGTCTTGTAGGTGTACAATTCAACACGATCGAAAAGATCAGCTTGCTCGTCTGGCATGGTGATTGCTTTTTTGATCAAGCCAGATTATATCATTAAAAGCAAAATAAACCTTGCTGAATTGATTGGAAGTGTCACCTTTCTATTAATTCTCTTTTTAACCATCCTGGCGCTAACATCCAAACCTCAAAATAAATAGTCATCTGGTTATTTTCTTAATAAGACACTGGTTCCTGAGCTTGCCTGCCGGAGGCATGGCTTGTCTGCCTGAGGCATGGTTTACCTGCCGGAGGCTTGGCCTGTAGAAGGGCAGACACCGGGCTTCGGTATTACCAATGGCAAGAGCCGCATCATCTGATGCTTACAAAATTGCCGATAATACATTGTTCTTTATAGTTTCAATACTTTAAATGCTCTTTGATTATCAATAACCACGGAGTATACGCCGGGGTTTAAA
>CAMYLH010000725.1 GCA_947259065.1 uncultured Desulfobacterales bacterium | reverse complement strand
AGATACTTTCTAACGTTGTAATTTAGTAAGAATGCTCCTTCCAAGACGTTGCCCGGAATAAGTGACCACTGAAGGGCCGCAGGAACGCTGACAATTTAATGCCTTAAATTAGGGTAAAGCCATCCGCGATACCATCGCCGATACTAAAAATTATAACGCCCTGACCGGCCAGATCAAAGGGTTCAATGAAATCGGCGAGGTTGTCAAGGAAGTTCAGGTCCAGATTGTAAAAGAGGGCCGATTCCGCCACTTCGGTGAGGTAACGGATATGAATCTGATCACACCCTGATCGGCAAACTGAAAACCCGAATATCGCTTTTCGAGGTGAATTCTCTGGATGAATCCGTATCCGTATAAGATCTCACCCAGCAGAGCCCGGAAAATAAGATGAATGCTGAAGGTTTAAGGAATTAATTAATATTTATTTAGCAATATTAGATAGTTGTATGGTCCGACGTCTACAGCATGTTCTTCCGACGTCTACAGCATGTTCTTTTTTGAAACCGTATGGACTGAGCATGTCTGCGACATCTTCAGGGGACAACCTGATGTGAATAGGAGGGCCCGGGGGGCCATCAATTTTCTTAAACTCCATGACGGCCAGGAGGCCGGCCGGTTTGATCACCCGGACAACTTCATCGAGCACACCCTGGTCGATCCGGTCCTCGACAAAGTCATGCAAAGCCGTGGCTATCAGGCAAACATCGATCGATTGATCTTCGACGGGAATTCGGCGGCCGACATCACTGACAAAGGCTGTGATGTTTTCAAATCCCCTTTCCTGTGCGGCAGCTTTAAGCATTTCGATTCCCTCGGCCCACAAATCAACCGCAAAAACATTGCCCTGCGGCCCGATAATATCGGAAACCGCCAGACTGTATGCACCTCTGCCGCTAGCCACATCCAGAAACGAAATTCCCTTTTGGAGATCGAGTTCCTGGAAAAATTTTTCTGTATCAATCAGGTCAAAACTGTTTTTGCCCGCACCGGTAGGTTTATTTTCATTTTCTGCCATATTTATTCTCCGCGTTATTTTTTGGGGCGATCCCCTAAACCGAAAGAGCCGAAAAATGGCCACAAGGGCACAAAGCTATATTGTTTGCTATAATGTAATGTATCGGAAATTCTATAATTTATTGGGGCGAAGCCCATAACTTGTCTTTGTGTTTTAGTGTCTTGGTGGCGAAAATGTTTGGTCACAAAATGCACAGCCTCCGTGCATTCCGGTAAAAAAAAACATGAAGTCCCAAAGCAAGTATTAGGAAATCTCTAATAATCAATGGCCCGGCAAAGTTTTCTTTGGCACCGGCGTTAATTGAAAAACAACCGCAGTCGAATTCATGGCCGCGGATCAGATTTATGGAAAGAGCGGTGATAAAGACCAGCAGCATGGCATTGACAATCAGTGCGGCCGACCGCGGATAAAAGCCGACGATCAGGGCAAGCCCCGCGACAAGCTCCAGAAAAGGCACTATGATGGCAATCAGGTTGATGAACATGGCCGGGAATAGGCCATACCCGTAAATAATCTTTGCAAATGCGGCCGGCGCCAGAATCTTGTTATAACTGGCATATATAAACACTCCTCCAAGAATCCAGCGTGCTGCCAACTCAATCCAGCTGTTATTCAAGATGGTTTTGATGAGTTTATTCAATTGGATGACCTTCCGCTTCCCATCCCGGAAATCCGTCGATAAATACATTAATTTCCGTATATCCAAACGCCAAAAGAAGTTGTGCCAGCTTGTGACTGTCCTCGCAGGTTCTGCCCGAACAATAGGCAACAATGGCGCTTTCAGGCGGATATTGTTCTAAAAACGCCTCGATTGTTTCATCAAACTGACCCAGCGGCAACGAAACCGCTCCCTTGATGTGTCCTTCATCATAATCATCCCGGGACCGGGCATCGACAAAAACGAACTTCTTGCTGTCATATAATTTCTTGGCCAGGGTGACGTCGTTGATTTCAAGGTCGTTGAGGACAATATCGTTTTTTTCCTTAGCCGTAATCACACCTATTGCGGTATCCCACTGGCCCACAAGGGCAATTCCGGCCGGTGAGAAATAATTGAAAGCAAATGCTGCGATGATCGATGCGCCCAAAAGAATGCTTATTTCCTTGATTGTTTTCATAGGGATTACGAAATGACTGATGAATTAACCACCCACACTTATCCCGTTCACTTCCTTGAGCAAGGACAACAGCGCGTCAGGGGCAATATAGCCTGGAATATTGATGATGGGCTGACCCGTATCCGTCAAAAACCAGTTGGCCGGAACTCCCCTAACGCCATATTTTTCAGTGGTAGGACGTTCTTTGTCGATATCCACTCGAATGGATATAAAATTATTTTTCAGGTACGATACCACCGTGGCATCTGGAAATGTCTCTTTATTCATTTTCGCGCAAAAAGCGCACCAGTCGGCATAAAAATGCAGAAACACCTTTTTTTTCTCAACTCTTGCCAACACCTTACCCTCTTCATATGAGTGCCACTTGATACTGTCGGATGCATAAACAATGCTGAAAAAACAGATAGCCAGATATATAATTATTAGCAACACACCGTTGAAATACTTGGATCTCATAAGATTGTTCCCGTTTCGATTGGATTTGGACAGCCTATATTTTCGGCCTGATTGACCAGGGTTTTATTCTAAAATTGAAAACCTGGCCCTCTCGGCCAGGATTCCTTAACAAACTAAGTTGAGCGTTTCTCGATTTGGGTAATAGCTTAATATAGAAATAATGCAGCGGATTGTCAATTTTAGCGGCATCCTCATTTCGCCAGAGTTAAGCCACTAGGACACGAAGGCACAAAAAAAGAATAAGAATATTGTTTTTCTGACGTATCCGGC
>CAMYLH010000724.1:2401-4788 GCA_947259065.1 uncultured Desulfobacterales bacterium | reverse complement strand
TCGATATGGAAACTCTGCTGGTTAGCCGCCGAATCGCTTTTTTTCACTTTTTTTCAAATGGAATTAACAGGGTCGGATAGATGGAATCTTCAGCAATCGATTGCGGCGTGCTACCAAGCCACTTTTCGACCCAGGCTGTCTTGCCTGAAGAACCTAATACAATCATAGTTGTCTGATGCTCCCGGGCCGCTTTTTCGATCTCCTGATCAGCGTCGCCGATATAAACATGCGCGTCGGCCTTGATGCCGTCATCTTCAAACATATCGCAGATTTCTTCAAGTTTTTTTCTTGTTTTTTTACGGAGGCTTTGGACTTCCATCGCCGATGTGCCTTTCAATTCCTTTTGGCTGACGACGTGAATAATATGGATTTCGTGAATCACATCTTTGAGGACTTTTAAATATTCCACAGCTCTCAGGCTGGCAGGAGACCAATCTATTGCCAGTAAAGGCTTTTCAAACGGTTTTTCAATAGAAATTGTCGTCTCCGACAGTTGTTTGTATACCAGCACAGGCGTCGCCGTCCTGCGAAGTAACTCGGTAACATCCGAACCCGAATACAATTGTTCGAGTACACCTTTATGCGGGCGGCCGATGACGATCAGGTCGGCTTCCTCTTTCTCGGCCGCTTTAATTACCTCGGAGACCATGCTGCCGACCACAATATAGACGCCGACTTCCATTCCCTGTTCAAACAGATCTTCGGCCCAATCGATAAACCTGATATTGGCGGTTTCCCGCAGGCGAATCTCTTCTTCTTTGCGGTACCCGGCTCCGCGGTGCATGGCAACTCGGTCTCGCTCAATGACATTCACAAAAACCACATGGCTTAAGGAGGCCTTGCGCAGGCTCAGCAGTGATTTTAATGCATCAAAGCCGAGCTCTTCAAATTTTGTCACAAACAGCAGTTTTTTTATATCCATGATTTTCGTCACTTTATGCGTATCAGTTTTGCTGTATGAATATTCAATCAGCCCAGAAATTGTTTAATCGCTCCAGCCAATTCTTCAGGTTCTACCGGCTTTTCTAAATAAATTTGGGGTTCCGGCACCTCCTTGCCGCCAAATTCGGTCAGGGCCTTCTGGGATCTCAGAAAGGTCTTCTTGGCGATTCCGGAGAGGATGATAACCTTGATTTTTTTCAAAGATTTGTCTGTCTTCAAGTCACGGTACAACCTGATCCCGCTTTGCCGCGGCATGAGAACATCGAGTATGATCAGATCGGGCTTGTGTTCTTTGATCATCTTAAGTCCTTCTTCGCCGTTGGCTGCTTCCAGCGGGGTATACCCGTGTTCCTCCAGAACCGTTACACTGAACAATCTGACGTCAGGATCATCATCTACAACCAGCACTTTTTTGCCCATGACATAGTCCTCCTTGGGAACAATTTAATTGTCTAATTCTACTTTGTCATAGTTATTCTTACTTCAGTCCTTCGTTATAACAGACTGATATAGCGGATTAAACGAATGCCTAAAGTGATCTAAATTGTCTAAAATGCCTAAAATTAAGGAAACGCTACGCTCTATCTATTTTAATAAAATCGACAGAATACCACAATTTTAGCTCATTTCAAATTTTAGATCATTTTCCCTGCTGTTCGGTTTCGGTTTACCGCATTTTATCAAATCTGTCCACCTTGACCCGCCACATCTGCCTGGTAGGGCAGTCGGACAGTAATTACGGTTCCCTTGCCCACGTGAGAATCCACATTGATCGTCCCACCGTGTTCTTCGATAAGTTTGCGGGTGACCATCAGACCAAGTCCGGTGCCTCGGTGGCCTTTGGTACTGAAAAACGAAGTAAAGAGCTTCTTCAAGACCTCTTGGTCCATGCCGGCGCCGTTGTCACTGATTTCAAATTTTATGACGCTGCCCGCTTCCTTGGTTGTCTTAAGCCCTACCTGCCAAGTTTTATCCATGTTTTCATCAAACAGACAGGCATCGACGGCATTGGACATGAGATTCAACAAACTCTCATGAATGGTGTCGGGATCCATCGAAACTTTCCCAATGGCATCGTCAAACTCCGTTGTAATTTCAACCTTGTGTTCAAGGGCTTCATCCTGCAGCAATTCACAGACTTCATTGGCGATGTCGTTCGGCCTGCAGACTTCATATTCCGGCTGGCGCTCTTTGGAATAGGACAGCAAATCCATCACCAGGTTCGATGTCCGGCCGACGTTCCTTTTTATCATCTCCCAGCCCTTTGCAAGCTTTACGGTATCGTTTTTGTTGATTCCGATATCAACCAGATAGCTTCCTCCCTTGAGGCCGTGCAGAATATTTTTTATCCCATGAGCCAGGCCTGCGATCGTTTGTCCGATGGCGGCCAGTCTTTCGGAGTGGACCAGTTCCTTTTCCAGCCGCTTTATTTCTCTCAGATCCTG
>CAMYLH010000724.1:0-2351 GCA_947259065.1 uncultured Desulfobacterales bacterium | reverse complement strand
TTCCGCTAATCGTGTCACGAAACTTGGCAGCGATCTCTGCCGGATATAGTTCCGTTACAGACATCTTGTAAATCACTTCGGATTGCGTGTAGCCGAAGATGCTCTCGGCACCGGGGTTAAAAATAACGATTTTCAAATCCCGGTCGCTAGCTACAATGCCGTCGTTTGAGCTCCGGATGAGCTTAATTTGAAAATTGGTTTGCCTTCTTAATTCCCTGGTGGCAAACTCAATTTTTTTTTCAAGATCGATGGTATATTCTTTTAACTGTCGCTTGATATCCAGTTTTTCTTTGGCTCTTTTAAGGGCGATTGAAAGGGCGTCATCCCTGACAGGCTTGTTGATGAAATCAGAAGCGCCGTATTTCAGGGCTTCAATGGTATTGTCAATATCACCATGGCCGGTGATGATGATCACTTCCGTGTTGGGATCTATGGTTTTAATTTTTTCTAACACTTCAATGCCGTCCATTCCCGGCATCTTAATGTCGGTTATCACAATTTCCGGTTTATTCTTTGCGAATGCCTCCAGGCCCTCGGCACCGCTAAGCGCCGGGATGACTTCATACCCGTCTGCCTTCAGCGATATCCCCAGGACCCGTACGATATCCGGTTCGTCATCAATGAGTAGTATTTTGTTCATGGTCATTAATTTGACTGTAGTTTAGTAGATATTAAAATAGTTCTTTCCAATTCCCAAACAGTTAGCAATTTCAAAGTGGCTCAAGGCCTACGGCTCAAGGTACACGGAAAAGGCAGAATTAATAAGCCTTGCGCCCTGCGCCTTTTACCTCCTGCCCTCCACCATCAACGCTATGCATTTACCGCTGGAAACGTCAGCTTAAATGTCGTGCCCGTACCTAGCTTGCTTTCGATTTCAATCCCTCCCTTATAGTCTTTGACAATGCCGTAGCTGATGCTGACACCCAATCCGGTGCCCTTGCCGACTTTTTTGGTTGTAAAAAAAGGCTCAAAAATTTTATTCTTAACCTCCTCCGACATGCCGGTGCCGGTATCCGTGACATGTACCATGACCTGATCGGTTTCAACAAACGATTTGATGGAAAGCCGCTTGGGCGAATTCTGGGAGCCGGGTTGGCTGCTTTTTTCATCCATGGCATCGATGGCATTCGATACCAGGTTGATAAATACCTGCTCCAGCCGGTTGTGTTCCGCCGTGATATCCGGGATATCGGGATCAAGATCCAGCGCCACCTCAATATCGTGTACTTTGAGCTGATGGCCGAGCACCTTGAAGACATCCTTGATCGGATCATTGATCTTCACCCTGCTGCGCACCAATTCGGATTGTCGGGCAAAATCCCTGACGTGTTTGATAACGCCGGCAGCGCGATCGACATTGGCGACGATATCATTGGCCATGGTCTTTAAGTCTTCATCTGCTATGACCTGCCCCCTTCTCAGCATTTTCAGAAAAAAGTCGGCGCACACCTGGATCACATTCAAAGGCTGATTGATTTCATGGGCCATGCCGGCGGCCATAACCCCCAAGGTTGTCATTTTACCGGCTTGAATCAACTGGGTTTCCTTCTCCACCACTTCGGTGATATCGGTGGTGGAGACGATGATTACGTTACGTTCGCCGTATTTTGCAAAACTCATATTGATATTGACATAAAACGGTTTTCCGCCCTTGCGGTAGTGTCGTTTTTTAGTGAATAGAAGCGATTGGTCTTCGGCAAGATTTTTTAATCCCTCGGCCAGTTCCTCATCGGTGTCTTCTCCGATCTGAAGAAACGGCAGACCCAGCAATTCTTCCCGGGAATACCCGTAGCTATCCTGGGCCCGTTGATTCATATCCAGGATTTTAAAGTTTTTGCTGCTAAGTATGAAAATCGGATTGGGATCACTGTTGAATAGCGTACGATATTTTTCCTCCGATTTGATGTACTGCTCCTGCAGCATGGCGTTTTCGATCGCTACGCCAATACGATTGCCGATCAGTTCCAGAACATTTTTTTGTTCATGGTTGAAATACATCGGTTTTTTACTGCCGATTCGAATGACGCCAAAGGTTTTCTTCTCCTTGCTGCTGATGGGGACGTAGGCAAGTGAGGCTATCTCTTCTTCTTCCAAAAGGCAGATTTCATCCGGACAACCGTCCGGCAACTCTTCGTAAATGGTATATTCGTTGCTCTGGGCGACCTGGTGAATAATACTCTTTTCGTCAAGAACGCTGACTTCCCGGCACGCATTTTCCGATAGCCCCTGGCAGAAACGCAGATAGTATTTTCCGTATTCAGCCAGCAGGTAGATACAAATACCATCAGCTGGCAGGAATTTTAACAACTCCTCGACGGCCTGGTTGATCCTTGATTCCAGATCTGCGGGAG
>CAMYLH010000723.1 GCA_947259065.1 uncultured Desulfobacterales bacterium | reverse complement strand
GCTTCGGGCTGATCACCGGTAGGCTCAAAACTGGTGATCAATTTAAAATCGGACATGATTTTATATAGGTTGAGCGGTTCAACGTTCAGGGTTCCCAGTTCAAGGTTCCCAATCAATTTAATAATAAATGACAGAGCAAAACGATACAACAAATCCCTCCGGGGCATAGGCCCTTATGGCCCCACGGGCCGGAGGCCGCAATTCAAAATCTAAAATCTAAAATTGCCCCATGCATCCTAACAAATTAGGATCTCTTGCTAAAAACGTCAACCTAAGTATTGACAGATACGCAAGATTCAGCATAGAAATCATGCAGGCTGCGCCACTGATCAATTAACAGTAACAGGAGATCCAATATGAACTTAGCACGATTTGCACGCAGACGTTACACCGAAGGATTCACACCAATAGAAGCGGCAACGAGATTTTCAAGCCTGCTCGGCGGACCGAATATTTATATTAAAAGGGATGACCTTTTGGGACTCAGCGGAGGTGGCAACAAAACCAGAAAGCTGGAATTTCTGGTGGCTGACGCGCTGCAACAAGGTGCCGACACATTGATTACCTGCGGTGCAGTGCAGTCGAATCACTGCCGACTGACCCTGGCAGCAGCCGTTAAGGACGGCCTTAATTGCAGACTCGTCCTGGAAGAGCGGGTGCCCGGAAGCTATAATCCGGAGGCGAGTGGCAATAATTTTTTATTTCAGCTGCTGGGTGTCGAATCCATTACGGTCGTTCCCGGCGGATCGGATATGACGGCAGCGATGCAAAAAGTCGCCGCTGAAGTTTCGGCCGAGGGACGCAAAGCTTATATCATTCCCGGCGGCGGCTCAAATCCCATCGGCGCAACCGGTTATGTGGCCTGTGCCCAAGAAATTCTTGCCCAATTGTTTGAGCTCGGACTTAAAATTGATCGTTTGGTGTGTGCCAGCGGCAGCACGGGAACCCATGCCGGACTGGTGACCGGATTTCACGGCAACAATGCCGATATCCCGGTAATCGGAATTAATGTCAGCCGCACCAAGGAAGACCAGGAGCCGTTGGTGTATGATCTCGTGTGCAAAACCGCCGATCATGTCGGCATCAAAGCCGCGATTCCGCAAGAGGCCGTCCTTTGTTTCGGAGATTATGTGGGAGACGGGTATTCGCGGCCCACGCCTGAAATGGTTGAGGCCGTCAAACTGCTGGCCCGCAGTGAAGGTATTCTTCTGGATCCGGTTTACACGGGCAAAACGATGGCGGGATTGGTCGATCTGGTTCGTAAGGGATATTTCGATGCCGACGAGAATATTCTTTTTGTTCATACCGGAGGTTCTCCTGCGCTCTATGCTTATCTTGATGCTTTTCGTCAGTAGAAAAATGAAACTTCTGATGAGCAAGAATCTGGGATTATTGTTAAGTGGGCAGTTAGTCTCTCAGATCGGAGATAAATTCTACATGCTGGCCCTGGCAATCTGGGTGCGGCAACCTGTTTTCGAACCATCCTCCAAAAAGATGTCGCCAATGAAATGGCGGGCAGGGTGTTCGGGGCCGCCGGCACGATCGGCGACATATCCATTCCCATCGCCATGTTGGCTTACGGATTTCTTCTCAAACTTATTAGCTGCAGCTCGTTGTTGGCCGTCACCGGATTTTTTTTAATGCTGCTGAGCGGTATTTTTTACCTTCACTATCGCCGCATTAAGGTGCCTGAAAAAGATGAGTTGCAACCATCGCCTTTTATTCAATAAGTGCCACACACATAGCCCCGATGCCCTCCCCTTTTCCAATGATCCCCAGTCCCTCGGTGGTGGTGGCTTTAATATTGACACAGTCGGGATCAAGGTTAACGGCTGCCGCCAGATTCTGCTGCATGCTATTGCGGTAAGGGCCAATTTTCGGGCCTTCAGCAAATATAATGGTGTCTATATTGCGGATGGAAAAGTCTTTTTCGCGAACCATTCGGTTTGTTTGGGCAAGAAGCGTTAAACTGGATATATCTTTATATTTTGGATCGGTATCCGGAAAGTGCATTCCAATATCACCTAGCCCGGCTGCACCCAGCAAAGCGTCGCAGACAGCGTGCACCAGGACATCTGCATCCGAATGGCCCAGCAATCCCTTTTCAAAGGGAATGACAGTGCCGCCCAACACCAGTTTTCGTCCTGTCACCAGTCGGTGGATATCATACCCTATTCCGGTTCGCATTAAATATTCCTTTTTATACATTGACATGCAAAGCTATCGAACCCCGGGGGTAATGTCAATCGCAAGATGAGTTATTATATAACTATTTGATTTAAAATGATTTTACATTTGAAATTTGACATCATTCATTTTTCTTTGATAAACTTGTATGCAGAGCTGCAAGCCGGTTCGATCTGCTGTTCAAGGTCTTGGTAATGCTGCC
>CAMYLH010000722.1:2404-3253 GCA_947259065.1 uncultured Desulfobacterales bacterium | reverse complement strand
TGCGGCCTCCGGCCTCTCCGAGCTGTAGGCTCTATCTACGAGCCGGAAGCCGTAGGGGCCACAGGGGCCTACGCCCCGGAGGGAATGCGGAAATTTCGGATTTCGAATTATAGATTCAGGATAGCGGAATGGATATGCAAAGGGCAGCGGGAATATGCTGAAAGACTGGGAAGCTTGGACGGTGAAAGCCAAAATAGGCCCAAGGCTGAAAGCTCAACGGAGGGCCTGCGGCCGTTGGAGGTTCGCAGCGGAGAAGCTGAGCGCTGAATTACTAATGGAGATAACGGTCTGAACACTCTTAACGATAATAACGATGAGAGATTAGAATGGATAAAATTGAATTGCCATGCTATGAATAGCGTTCACTATTTAGAAGGAGACCATGCTGTGGAACCTGATTTAACTCCGATATCCCTGCAGGAATCATTTCGCTTTTCATGTTCGCCCGATGTGCCTTGCTTTAACGAGTGCTGCAGGGATTTAAACCAATTTTTAACGCCGTATGACATCCTGCGTTTAAAAAACCACCTCGAACTGTCATCCGGGGAATTCCTGCGTATCTATACTGCCCAACACATCGGTCCTGAATCAGGATTGCCCATCGTAACCCTGAAACCAAACGATCCTCATCAATTGACCTGCCCGTTTGTCACGGATGCAGGCTGCCGGGTATATGAAAATCGTCCGTCATCATGCCGTACCTATCCATTGATGCGAGCCGTATCCCGATCGAGATCGACCGGTGAGATGACCGCACAATTCATGGTGTTAAGGGAATCCCACTGCCATGGCTTTGAAAAGGGCAAGACCCGGACCCCGCAGCATTGGATTGATGAGCAGGGATTGGCC
>CAMYLH010000722.1:0-2394 GCA_947259065.1 uncultured Desulfobacterales bacterium | reverse complement strand
CCATGGCTTTGAAAAGGGCAAGACCCGGACCCCGCAGCATTGGATTGATGAGCAGGGATTGGCCATCTTTAATGAAAATAATGACAAACTCATGCAGATTATCAGTCTGAAAAACCAACTGAGGCCGGGCTCGCTGGACCTTAAATCCAGCCGTCTGTTTCATAGCGCGCTTTATGATCTGGATGATTTCAGGCTGCGAATTCAAAACAGCGGGCTTTTGGATAATTTTCAGGTAAACTCCAGGATCATGGACGCGGCTTTAGAAAATGATGTTGCATTGCTGGATCTTGGGATGGAATGGATTAAGTGTGTGCTTTTCACTTCCGGCTCGTCCGGATAAGGTGCTACTATGGTACTAAACGGTAAGGTTGCGCTCGTCCTGGGCGCCATAAAAGGAATCGGCAAAGGAATTGGTCTCGCCCTGGCAGCACAAGGGGTTAAAGTTGCCCTCAATTATTTTGATTGGGAAGAAGAACTTGAAGGGCTGAAAAAAGATTTCAGCAATTTCGGCGGGCAACACCTGGTTATTCAGACCGACCTGTGCGAGGTTGATAAAATACCGGGGCTGATCCGTCAGGTCGTCGATCATTTCGGCAGGCTTGACCTCCTCATCAACAACATTGAACGCGGCGGATGGCCGGTGGTCCACGGCGCCTACGTTCCGCAGCAATGGGATCTTGAAATGCAGACCACCTTGCGCGCCAAACGTTGGGTCTTTGATTGTGCTCTGCCCCATCTGAAGGCTTCCGGCGATGCGGCGGTCATCAACCTTTCCTCGATTGCCGCCATTGTCGGCCGCAGCGGCCCTGCCGGTATGATTTTCAACGAAGGATATGCAGCGGCCAGCCGCGGGGTCTCCTTGCTGACCGAAACCTGGGCCCGTATGGGCGCCCCTTGTGTGCGGGTAAACGAGATCATGCTGGGCCTTATTGCAACCCGTCACGCCGAAAAAACCCGGGGCTGGGGCCTGCTGAGCGAAACCTGCAAAAAAGCCCTCCTTGATCACACCCTGCTGCAACGTACCGGTACAGTGGAGGATGTTGTCAAAACCGTCCTCTATATTATCAAAGATGCGCCTTTTATGACCGGTACCGTGCTGCGGCTGGATGGCGGTTATATATTGGGCGGTGAGGAAGTCGGCGAAATGCCTGAAGGCGTGGTGTAGATTAATTGCTAATGTGAGTGACCGTAGTTGGTTGTTAGTTGTAGATTGTAAGTTGTCCGTTGTTATTTTAAGTGGTTGTATTTAATCCATTATAAATTCAATCAATATGCTGGTAGGCTCAGAATCTCATCTATAGGAGCGCACACAATAAAAGTAGATGATTTTATCACAACGAACCACTGACAACAAACCACACACGGGGCATAATTAGCAATGCACCAATTCAAAAATTCAGACTGCCACCTTCAAAACTACCGCGGCCGAATATCCTTACTGCGCATGCCCCAAATAAATACGTTCACCCATTCAAAACCAAATTTCAATAATTGTACATCATCCGTTTTCAGCTTCTTGAGAATTTCGGATTTTACCTTGTACCGTTTTAAGAAGCTGCTTTGAAACACAAAATCCCGATAGCGGTCGATGTTATAGGTGGCCATAAAAGCCATCTTTGCCTTGGGTCCTTGAGGACCTTCAAATCCCCAGGGATCGTTTTGAAACAGCCGCTTAAGGCCCGCCCACCGAATTGTCAATTGGTGGTGTCGCTCGGCCTCCTGATCCCGAATCCATGCCGGTAGGGTCCATTCTTTTTTTTCGTATTGTCCCTGACAAAAATCCGGCGGTCTGAAAAAATGAACGGGCGTGTCCTTTTTTCGATCGGCGTCATACAGCATCCCCTGCTCGACGGGAAATGTTCTGCAGGTATCCGGCCGGTCCGGATAAACGCTGCAGCCGGATTCGATCAAAAACGGGCAGGTTTTTTCCGTATTCTCGGCCATGCGCAACAGCACATCCGGAAAAAAATTGGCAGGTCGCATGACGATATCGACATGCCGATCCAGAAATTCGTCTGAAGAGAGGCCTAAAGATTGTTTTAACCGCAGAACATCGTAAGGATACAAAAAAAGGTTTAAATTGCGGCAGCACTGGTTGAAGCACTCAACCTCCGGATGACAGCGGAAACAAAAGGTGTCATTTTCCCTGATACGTATCCCGGGCAATTTGTCTATATCTTCAATTTCAATCGGTTTCATGGTTTATTTTGTGAGCCAATCTAGTTCCACAAACTTTTCTACATTTTTAAATTCAGGATCACCGGTCAGGATGACGGCATTTTCTCGTTGAGCCGTGACGACTGCAAAGCAATCTGCAAAAGATAGCGCATGCCGAGCTTTTATTTTCGATGCAGAAATAACGGCATTAAAATCATTTGAGATCATTGAGACGGG
>CAMYLH010000721.1 GCA_947259065.1 uncultured Desulfobacterales bacterium | reverse complement strand
GTGTCCTGAAAGCGACATCTTCCGCCGTTGGAATTTGAAGCTCAGAACTTCGGCCGGATTGCTTACCCTTGGCCGTCAGACGATCATAGGTCACCGTGACCTTTTCAAGATTGGTCACCACGAGGGGCATTTCAGTAGCCGCATCCTTTTCCAGCACTGCTCTGGGATGGGTCAGGGTGAAATCCGAGGGCCGGTGATCGGTGGCGAATCGGAAGTCGATGGGCTCCGGCAGCGAACGTCCAAATTCATCTTTAAACCAATCGCGATCACTTATGATGGAATAGACCTGGTAGGCTTTCAACACCTCGGGCAGTCGGACAAGATACTTGCGCCCTTTTTTATGGGGAGCACGCAGCCTGGAGTAGCCCCGGCGATTGGCCCAGGGATCATAGTCCGTCCTGTTTCCGGCCAGGTCGGGGGTGATCGTCACATGATCTCTGACCTCTTCATCAATAACTGGCGCTGTGAAAACCAGGGCCACCCCGCGCAATGGATTGCAGCGGATATCCGGATCGAAATCCGCATCGGCGGGCCCCAAAAAAATCTTATCGTTCCGGTTGTCGACGCATTCAACGCCAGCAAAAGCAAATTCAGGAAAACTATGAAACGCCGCCAGGACACGATTTTCCGCGCCCTGCTCCGGTCCGTCAAATGAGATAAGCCCCGGCTCTACTTTCAACGCCACTTTGGTATCGGGGGCAAGTTCAACCACGGGAGATATCAGCCAGATCCGCCGTGCCGTGGTCTCCTGGTTCGCCGGTGGTTTTTCTTGTTCAATTCCGGATTTATCAGCTGATGGATCGGCGTCCGGCACCAAATATATCTTTTCACCCGGCAGGGGAAGAATCAAAGGCGTTTGCTTGTCATCAGGGTCCGGTTCCACATTCAGCCCAATCCGTTGCTCGTTTGGGTCATCCACCAACATGAAAACGTGATTTTCCACGGATTCCCCGCTAACCGGTTGATTAAAGGTCAGACGGATAAAAGGCCTGCCGGGGGCCTTCCAGGTTCTAAACCAGGCATGCCGCACCTTGGGACGTTCGGTAACAAAACTGTGCTTTACCGGTTCGGCGAGTGTGGCACGGTCTTCGGTCTTGATACCGGGGTTTACGACAATATCATAACGGGTAGCGGGCTTTAAGGCATCGGTTTCATCTAGCCGGCAGGCCAGCGCACGGGTATTGAGCCAGCGCCATTGGCAGGCTGCTTCAGGAGAAATGGTGATGTTGACTTCAGCGGCTTCACGTTCCATGCGCCCCACCGGCACCACCGCCCGGTTGAACTCAAAAACAATTTGTCGTCCGGGCGGCACATCCGTGCCGGCTGGGGTAATGCGCACGACATTTAACCCAGGGGCTCCGGTATCGGCGTTTAGGGCACCCGGCATGACAAAATTGAAGCAGATCAACAGAGCGGTTAGATAGGCCGTTGACAGCAAACGCAGGCGATGCATAGGTTTTCCTCCAGAAATTGTAGGCATTCACAGGTTCAGGGTTAACAGATTCAGGGTTCACAGGTTCAGGGTTCACCGTTCAGCCCCGCCGCCAGCCAAAAAAACGGCCGGTCTAATCAAAAAAGAAACTTTAAAAAGCGAATATCGAATATCGAATCATGAATATCGAATGTCGAAGGAATGTATTCTGTCGATTTTATAAAAATGACTGAGCAAAGCGAAACCACCCTTCGAAATTCTGCGGTTCGATATTCGATATTCTGCGGTTCGCTGTTCAAACCTGATCCTAACCTCTCAAACTGACCTGAAAGCCTTTTTCTGCAAAATGTTTCAGGGACATTGAAACCCTCTCCGGCGTCGGTGTAACGATATGCTCAGCCGCATACGTCATACCGAATTTGCTGTATTTACTTTTTTGAAAATCGTGATACGGCAAGATATGGATATCGCGAATGCCTTTGAGCGGATAAAGAAAGCGGCAAATTTGATTCAAATTCTCATCATCGTCATTTACGCCGGGGATCAGGGGGATCCGAATGGTGATATTGACCCCTAAATTGTGAATAAAGGTGATGTTTTCAAGGATGGTTTGGTTGGACACACCGGTGAACTGCTTGTGACGTTTGGAATCGATAAGCTTTAAATAGAATAAAAACAAATCGGTTTGCCGAGCCACTGCTTCTATAATAGAGCGGTTTGTATACCCCGCTGTATCAACAGCCCGGTGAACCTCGCAACGGCCGCATGCATCCAGCACCTCGATTAAAAAATCGGCTTGCAGCAGCGGTTCCCCCCCCGAAAAGGTGACACCGCCACCCGACTCATCATAAAAAAGAATATCCTGTTTGATGATCTCCACGAGCTGACTGACGACTACGGTTCGTTCCGTCAATTCACGGGCACCCCCGGGACAGGCGTCCACGCATACGCCACAGCCTTTGC
>CAMYLH010000720.1:2164-4562 GCA_947259065.1 uncultured Desulfobacterales bacterium | reverse complement strand
TAACCTTCAGAAATTGTCACCAGCTATACGATCGGCGCTACAGTATTCATTTAATTATCATGCTGACGCCCGAGCAGAAAATTTTCGATGATATTCTGCGCACGCGTCCCCCCCGCATCCGTCTGCTTTCCTACAATGTTTTTAAAATTTTCTGGAAAGCCATCGGTCTGGAAGAGCGCAAACTGAGGGAACGAACCGAGGAGATGGAGACGATTCTAAACGGGATTCAGGATTTTATTATGGTGATTACCCCCCAGATGGAAATTATCGATGTCAACGACGCCTTTCTTTCCAAAATGCAATATTCCCGGGATGATGTTATCGGCAAGAAATGCCACGAGGTTTATCACAAAATCGGCCATCCCTGTAACGGCGAACTAACCGACTGTCCCCTGCGGGAAGTTGTCAGCAACAAACGACAGATTCGAAAGATCCAAACCCGCCTGATGCCGGACGGCGAAAAGCGCTATTATGAAGTCCAAATTTATCCGATCTGGGAAAAAGACGGAAAAATTCACAAATTCATTCATATCAGCCGCGATATCACCCAGCACAAAAAAGAAGATGATGAAATTACGCGCCGCCTCGAACAGATGGTTGAAGATCGTACGCGCCAGGTGAAGGAAACCCACGAAAAACTCCTGCACCAGGACAAGATGTCCTCTTTGGGCAAACTGTCGGCGTCGGTGGTGCATGAAATCAACAATCCGATTGCCGGCATCTTGAATCTGATCATGCTGATGCAACGAATTGTGGCCGAGGACACCCTCGGCCAGAAGGAAATCGAGCAGTTTCAGCACTACCTGAGTCTTATGGAAACCGAAACCCGGCGAACCAGTCGCATCGTTTCAAACCTGCTGGCGTTCTCCCGCCAGTCCAAGATGGCGCCGAAGCGTTTGGACCTCAACCGTCTCATCGAACAAACCTTGTTTTTAAATTCGAATCTGCTAAAAATGGACGGCGTCAAGGTGGAGACACAGCTGGACCCCGATCTGCCCGACCTGATGGGTTCCGAAGACCAGCTTCAGCAGGTCTTCATGAACCTGGTGTCCAATGCCAGTGAAGCAATGGCAGGCGGCCGTGGCGGCGTGCTGACCATTGAGACCCGACATTTACTGCGAGAGGACAGGCTGCAGATTAACTTCAAGGATACCGGTTGCGGTATCCCCGAAGATAATTACGCCAAACTGTTTGAACCGTTTTTTACCACCAAGAAAAAAGGCAAGGGTGTCGGCCTGGGTCTATCCGTCGCTTACGGAATTATCCAGGAACACGAAGGATCTATTTACGTGAAATCAAAGGTGGGGCAAGGCACAACCTTTCAGGTCAAACTCCCGCTGAAATCCGCTGCCGATCGACACGTTAAGTAGGGAGATTGGATCTGAAAAATTACATGAAATAGCCCAAGTGAGTTCGCTTGGCTCACAATTGGAATGTTGGAATTCTGGAATATTGGAATAATGGGTTCTGGCCTCCGGCTCGTATAGCCTACGACTCGGAGAGAATAATGCAATGGTGGGTTGATGATAAAATTGAAAATGGATATTTACCTATTTAAAATCAACATTCCAGTATTCCACCATTCCATTATTCCATGATCGGGGTCAGAACACAGGCCTCAAAAATACCTCTTATTTTCATTAAATTGTAGAAATTCCGAAACGTCCAAATATCATAGCCTGGCGACTCTACCCAGTTAGGAGGAATTAGTGAGCAGCGCGAAAATACTGATCGTCGATGATGAATTGATCATGCGGGAATCCCTCGCCGGTTGGCTGCAAAGAGATGGACATACGGTGGACTCTGTACCCAGCGGAGAAGCGGCCATGGAAAAATTGAAGGAGGCACGCTTCGACATTATGCTGGTGGACATCAAGATGGAAGGCATGAGTGGCCTTGATGTTTTGCAGCATGTCAAAGAAAATGATCCGGATGTTGCCATCGTCATGATCACCGCCTTCGGTTCCATCCCCACCGCCATCGAAGCCATGAAAAACGGTGCCTATGACTACATGCTCAAACCGTTTGACCCCAACGAACTGGGCGTGTTGATCGACAAAATTATCAAACACCAGGACCAGGAGCGCGAAATGCTCTTTTTGCGGGAGGAGCACAAGGAGCGCACCCGGTTCGAGAGCATGATTGGTCAATCCAATCCCATGCAGGAGGTCTTTGATCTCATCTGTGATGTGGCGCCCATGGAATCCACGGTATTGATTACCGGAGAAACCGGCACCGGTAAAGGATTGGCCGCCAAGGCCATCCACACAAACAGCCCACGCTGTAACGGCCCGTTTGTGATGGTCAATTGCGGCGCCATTCCTGAACATCTGATGGAAAGTGAATTGTTCGGCCATCAGAAAGGGGCTTTTACGGACGCCAAGGAGACTAAAAAGGG
>CAMYLH010000720.1:0-2140 GCA_947259065.1 uncultured Desulfobacterales bacterium | reverse complement strand
TTTCTGGATGAGGTTGGCGAAATCAACATGCGCATGCAAATCGATTTGCTGCGGGTGCTGGAAGACCGGGTTTTTTACCGTGTCGGCGGTACCCAACCCATAGAAGCGGATTTCAGGGTGATTGCCGCCACCAATCGAAACCTGGAAAAAGCGATCAAAGATGGCATTTTTCGTGAAGACCTCTTTTACCGGCTCAATGTGATCTCCATCCAAATGCCGCCCCTGAATAAACGCAAAGAAGACATTCCGCTGCTGGCGGAACATTTTCTTCACCGCTTTATTCAGGAGACGAATAAAAATATCGATAAAATCGACCGGGAGGCCATGGACGAGCTCATGCTCTATGACTGGCCCGGTAATGTGCGCGAACTTGAAAATGCCATCGAACGGGCCGTGGTGGTGAGCAAGGAACGTAAAATATTTCCCGAGCATTTACCCATCTTCTGTCACGAACCCTTACACGCGCCCAGAAACAATAGCTTGCAAGAAGTGGAAAAAGCCCACATCCGACTGATACTGACGGACAATGACTGGAATATCGCCCGCTCTGCCAAAATTCTGGACATCGACCGATCTACGCTCTACAGCAAAATCAAACGCTACAGTATTCAAAAAAGTTAACCCCAACCCGGATAAACCGGAAAGAATAGCCACAAAGGCACCAAGGCACAAACAATAACTGTTTATTATAATTTAACTTTGTGTCTTGGTGTCTTGGTGGCGAAAATATTTTGTTAGATAAATCCTTCGCAAATATGATGCGATTTTAATAGATAGGTACTAACCCCTGAACCTGTGAACCCTAAACCAGTGAACCCTTACAAAAAGACAGCTTGACTTCCCAATCTGAACATAGCATTTTGATTTCGCCGGTTGGAGAGTTAAGTGCCGAAGTGATCGGGGCCGTGGCCGGAGAAATAAAGCAGGTGTTCGGTTTTTCAACCGAAACAAGCCCGATTCTGCAGGATCTTTCTTTTGCGCTGGATGACAACCGCAATCAATATCACTCGACGGCCATCCTGGATCGGCTGGCCGCCAATATCCCCCCCCATGCCGTCCGGGTATTGGCCATCGCCCAGGTCGATCTGTTCATTCCTATTTTAACCCATGTCTACGGTGAAGCTCAGCTCGGTGGTGCCGCCTGCATTGTATCAACGTTCCGGTTGAATGAGGGACGTTCGGGAATCAATATTTCCCCAAAGTACATAGATAGAATCGTAAAAGAAGCCATCCACGAGCTGGGTCATACCTTCAATCTGCGCCACTGCCCGGAGCACACCTGCATCATGCTCATCATGCTGCAGGATGAAATCAAAAGACTGAGTTAGAGATGACCAGAGCACGACCTGCCTGACAATCCCGGTCCGGGTTGTCAATATTCTCCACCTAAAAGCAGATTTTAAAGGAGCTCTACCAGGTGCTGCATTATCCTCATATTATCAAACGCTTCACTCCGTCAGAAGATGATATCAATGAGTTTATCGGGCTGATTGTGGAAAAAGCTCTGATCACAGAGGGGCTTTACAGTGCCGAGGGCATTACTGAGGATCCGGCCGATGATATGTTTATCGCTTGTGCCCTGGAAGCAGAAACAGACTATATTGTCGCCAGAGATCCCCATCTGAGGAACCTCGAGCATTTTCACGGTATTCAAATTGTCGATGTCACAACATTTATCAAAAAAGTGAAAGAAAAATAAAAGCGGTACGGCTGCGGGTCGGATGGGATCTGTAACTTAGGCCCGCAACCGTTAAATAAAATAAAGAACCGCCGCTTGTCCATCTTAACCGTTTGCGCCTGTCATGATAAACTGCATTTATACATAAGGAATTTTATCGGACAGAATTTCATCAATTTTATATTGCTGCGATAAAATGCCCGTCCGATAACATTGTCTTATGTACACCGTCATTTATCACGCCAGGCGCAAACTCAACAACTAAGGAAAGCGGCGGGGCTTTTCTTAACCAGTATACCAGCTTAAAACTTTAAAAGCTGACCACGTCCACAATCACAAATTAAGACCCGCTCTGTTTTTATAGCTATTGCCACTTGGGCGTTCGTTTTTCAAGATAGGCGTGCTTGGCCTCTTCGGCATCCGGGCTGAATTGGGCCCGCTGCTGAAGTTCGAAGTAGTATT
>CAMYLH010000719.1 GCA_947259065.1 uncultured Desulfobacterales bacterium | reverse complement strand
CGAGAGGATTTGAACCTCCGACTTCCTGCTCCCAAAGCAGGCGCGCTACCAGGCTGCGCCACGCCCCGATTTCGGACGGACTTATTAGCATGCTTTCAGAATTGGTGCAAGCTTATTGAGTATTGATTTAATCTGTTCGAGATAAAAAATCCTCGATTCCCTTGCTGATTTCGGCGGCGACCTTCATCAGATAGCGCTTGTCGCGCAGATTTTTTTCTTCAGCAGGATTTGTCAGATAGCCGGCTTCAATCAAGATGGCCGGCATCTGAGCCCCCTGTAGCACCGACAGTGGGGCTCCCTGGACCCGTATGTTTTTTATAGAGTTCATTGTGCTGAGGCGTGAACTTATCATACGGGCCAGAATCCGGCTGCTTTCCCGGTAACTGTTCTGGACGCGGTTCCATTCGATTGGACTGTTTGTATCATTACCTTGAGCGACCCCGTTTTCCTCCATGACCGCTGAGGTCTCTGCAACATTTTGATAATAATATATAATGGTACCTGCGGTACTGTAAACCAAACTGCCTCCGGTGTGAAGACTGACAAATACATCTGCTTTGAGGTGGTTTGCCAGAGCCGTGCGCTGATCCAGATCCACGTGGTAGTCATCGGTGCGCGTCAACATCACTTTATAGTCCCGCTGAAGTTCGGCGGCCATCAACTGTGCCAGTTCCAGTGCCACGGCCTTTTCCGCTGTACTGTCTGCACCCCGGGCTCCGATTTCACGCCCGCCATGCCCTGGATCTAAAACAATGATTCGTCTATAGGCGTCGAACAACGGTTGCTTTGCGACGGCCGGGATTGCACCGCTGCTAAGGGACCAAAGGAGCAAGGTTGCGAGTATCGGTACCACCCCGAGTTGAAAATTTTTGGGAGCAATATTCAACTTATTCATCCTTTTTCTTGACAGCTATTCGCATTGACATTATCAGTATTCAATATTCAACTTATTCATCCTTTTTCTTGACAGCTATTCGCATTGACATTATCAGTATTGTTTCTTATACTGGTATCTAACGAAATCGGGTATAAAGTCAAGTGGGTATGCGAGAGTGGCGGAATTGGTAGACGCACTGGACTTAGGATCCAGCTCTGGCGACAGAGTGGGAGTTCAAGTCTCCCCTCTCGCACCATTTTAAATATAGAAAGGATGATGATGCAAGTTTCAGTCGAAGATATAAACAGTGTTAAAAAGACACTGCACATTGAAATACCTGAAGAAACAGTTGTTCAAGAACTGGACAAGGCTTACAATAATTTGAGAAAAAAAGCGAAGGTCAAAGGCTTTCGGCCCGGTAAAGTACCCCGGTCGGTGGTAGTACGGCTATTTAAAAAGGATGTTCATGCTGATGTAACCTCCAGTCTGATCCAAAGCTCCTTTATGGATGCACTAAAGGAGACCGATCTCAAAATCGTGGGGACTCCGAATGTTAACCCTCCTGAACTGGAGGCTGAAGGACCTTACCGATACGACGCCACAGTCGAGATTTCGCCTGAAATTGAAGATATTGAATACCACGATTTATCCCTAAAACGGACAAATTACACGGTTTTAGATCAGGAAATCGAGGCCCAACTCAAGATGCTGCAAAAAAATATGGCCAAGCACCAGAAAATTACAGAAGAGCGTCCGGCGCAAAAAGACGATTTTGTTTTAATCGATTTTGAAGGTTTTAAAGATAACCGGCCGTTTGCCGAAACCGCCAAAACAGAAAATTTTAATATGAAAATCGGGGAGAGCCCCATCATTAAGGATTTCGATGATCAGCTCGTCGGCATGAAGCCCGGTGACCAAAAGGATTTTGAGGTAAAATTTCCCCAGGACTATTTTAACAAAAAATTGGCGGATCTTAATATTTCCTTTCAGGTTACCCTCAATGAAATCAGAGAAGAGGTGCTGCCAGCGATTGACGATGTGCTTGCCAAAAAAGCCGGCCAATATGAGAGCCTTGATGAGTTGAAAAAAGCCATTTCGGATAACCTGGAACAGGGATACAACAAGCGCATGGAACAAGAATTGCATGAACAAATTTACCAAGAACTGATTTCCCGCTCCAATTTTGAAGTGCCTGACGCCATGGTTGATATGGAGCTCGAAGGGATCATTGAAGAAGCCGAGCGTTCTTTTGCCCAGCGGAATATTTCCATGGCGGATATCGGACTTTCCAGGGAATCTATCGCCGAAAAATACCGTGATACAGCGGTCAGACAGGTTAAACGCCATCTGTTGCTTGGCAAATTGATCGATCAGGAGAGCCTGACCATTTCCGATGATGAACTGGAGGACGGGCTAAAGGAGATGTCGGAAAACTTTAATCAACCCCTCGAGCAAATTAAGAATTATTACGATCAGAATAAGGACAAGATCGAGTATTTCAAACACGCGCTACTTGAAAAAAAGGCGATCAAGCTTATTATTGATAGTAGCCAGATCGAGGAGGTGGAAGCCCAAAAAGAGGAAGACGCCGCTATGGAAAACGAGGCGGCAGCTACAAAAGAATGAATATCGCAAATCTTCATTTGCGGTCTTTCCGGTTTAATTAATCAACTTTTTATCATATTAAAAGGAGGACATCTGTGCCACTTATTCCCATGGTCATCGAGCAAAGCAGCCGGGGAGAGCGTGCCTACGACATCTATTCAAGACTGCTGAAAGACAGAATCATTTTCCTCGGAACCGCTATGAATGATGAAGTTGCCAATCTATTGATTGCGCAGCTTCTTTTTCTCGAATCCGAAGACCCTGATAAGGATATCAATTTTTACATAAACTCTCCCGGCGGTCTTGTCACCGCCGGAATGGCGGTCTATGACACCATGCAGTATATCAAACCGGATATTACGACAGTCTGCATCGGGCAAGCCGCCAGCATGGGTGCGGTGTTACTGACGGCCGGAACAAACGGCAAACGATATTCGCTGCCCAACTCGAGAATCCTCATCCATCAACCTATGGGAGGTTTCCAGGGACAGGCTTCCGATATCGAAATCCAAGCCAGAGAGATTCTGCGCATGAAAGATACCTTGAATCAGATACTTGTCAAGCACACCGGCAAGAAAATAGAGCAGATCCAAGGAGACACGGACCGCGATTTCTTTATGACCGGCGAGGAGGCCAGAGTATACGGCATCATCGATCACGTCATTACGGATCGGGACGACCTTGATAAAATTGAAGCGGTGGAGACCTAATATGCCAAAGAAAAAAGACGAAAACGACAATCTCTTTTGTTCCTTTTGCGGTAAAAATCAATCAGAAGTCAGGAAGTTTTGCGGTAAAAATCAATCAGAAGTCAGGAAGCTGATTGCCGGTCCGGCGGTATACATATGTGATGAATGCATCCAGCTTTGCAGTGAGATCATAGAAGAGGAGAGCGAAAAGGATGGCAAAGATTCGGAGCAAGTCATGGTTCCGAGGGAAATTAAAGAAAAGTTGGATGGTTACGTCATTGAGCAGGAAGCGGCCAAAAAAGTGCTCTCCGTTGCGGTTTACAATCATTACAAACGTCTCGATTCGACATTAAGCACCGGTGATATCGAAATTCAAAAAAGCAACATCCTCTTAATCGGCCCCACCGGTTGCGGCAAAACCCTGCTGGCCCAGACGCTGGCACGATTTTTAAATGTCCCCTTTACCATTGCGGATGCCACCAGTTTGACCGAGGCCGGTTATGTCGGAGAGGATGTCGAAAACATCATTCTGTCTTTGCTTCAAAATGCCGACTATGATGTGGAAAAGGCCAAACGCGGCATTGTTTACATCGATGAAATTGACAAGATTGCCAGCAAAACGGACAACCCCTCCATCACCCGCGATGTATCCGGAGAAGGTGTTCAGCAGGCATTATTGAAAATAATCGAGGGCACCACCGCCAGCGTGCCGCCAAAAGGTGGACGCAAGCATCCCCAACAGGATTTCGTCAAAGTGGACACCTCTAACATACTTTTCATCTGCGGTGGGACTTTTAATGGTCTGGAAAAAATCATCCAGCGTCGCACTGGATCCAAAATGATGGGTTTCGGCGCCAAAATCGTCAAAGAAAAAGAGAGGAGTATCGGTGAAACTTTGAAAATGATTCAGCCCGAGGACTTAATCAGTTTCGGGCTGATTCCGGAATTTTTAGGGCGCCTGCCGGTGATTGCCACCTTGGGTGAATTGAACGAGGATGCCATGATCCGGATACTGAAAGAGCCGAAAAACGCGCTGCTCAAGCAGTTTAAACTACTTTTTGATATGGAAGGGGTCAACCTGCGGTTGACCGACAGCGCACTTTCGGCCATTGCAAAAGAAGCTGCAAAGCGAAAATCGGGTGCCCGTGGGCTGCGCGCGATTATGGAAAGCTGCATGCTCGATATCATGTATGAACTTCCATCTGCTGAAAATGTTAAAGAATGTGTCATCGGTGAAGAAGTCGTGCTGCACAGTGAA
>CAMYLH010000718.1 GCA_947259065.1 uncultured Desulfobacterales bacterium | reverse complement strand
CTGGCCAAACCGGATTCCACCAGGTAGGTGCCCCCATCCAGACCCGCCAGAAGGCTTTTGATTCCGTGGGATATGGAGCTGATTTTCAGCCCCAGGGAGGATAAATGGTCTTGAAGCTGTCGTATTTGGGTAATGTCCGTGGACATCTCCATGACCCGTGTGATGTCTCCGCTGCCGTTTTTAATGGGTGCCGTCCAGATGAGTACGTTGTGCTGCTCGCCGGACTTTGGCGTGACCACCATCTCGGATTGGTGCGATTGGCCGTCTTCAAATGTTTTGGCAACCGGGCAATTGGGACAGGGCTCATCCCGGTGCTTGTATACCTCATAACAATGAGCACCCAGTTCGACATCAAAATCGTCATTGAATTGCCTGTTGGCGGCCAGCAGCCTGAACTGCCGGTCCTGCAGGGAGATATAGCACGGGACCTCGTCAAAGAGCTGCTGGTAGCGTTGCTGAGTCTGGCGCAATTCTTCCTGCAGGCGCTTGACCTCAGTGATATCGGCCGATATTTCCACCACCAGTTCCACCTCGTTGGATTGATTACGGATGGGGGCGGTATGGACAATCACCGGGGCTTCCTGACCGCCGGCATATTTGATGTTGGCCTTGGTCCGTTGCCCTTTGCCGGTTTGAAAAGTTTCGGCCACCGGGCACTTCGAACGGGTGCCGGTATTGCCACGGTATACTTCCCAGCTGCCGCAACCGACTTTATCCCCCAGGCGTTTTCTGTATAGCTGATTCACTGCTACGACTTCCAGTTTCGGATTGTGGATCGATACAAAGCAGGGCATTTCGTTAAAATAAGTCAAGCCGCCTTCCAGATCGCCGGCCAGGTCTCTCAGCATGGAAGCAAGTCCCTCGACGGCCTGGCCGACGGCGACCTGTCTTTCAATTTCTACCAATTGCGCGGATTTCTCCTGCACCAGAGCTTCAAGATTTTCGGTGTAGTCCCTTAGCTGCTGCCGCATGAGGATTTTTTCATGGGCCCGGCCCAGAGCGATTTCGAGAATATCATCGTTGATGGGTTTGGTGACAAAGTCAATGGCCTGATACTTGAGGCTTTTGATCGCCAGATCCATGTCACCGTGACCGGTTATCATAATCACCTCGGTGTCGGGATTTTCATCCTTTATTTTTCTAAGAAGCGCGATGCCGTCCATCCCCGGCATTTTGATGTCGGTTAAAACGATTGGCGGGGTTTCCCGGCGGAAAATTTTGAGGGCTTCCTCACCATTTTCGGCCGTGAACACCTCATAGCCGATATCAGATAAGGATATACCAAGGACTTTGCGAATACCTTCTTCGTCATCCACCAGTAATAGCTTATTGCCCATTGTGATATGCCAGTAAAAAAAGTTATACTTAAAGGGAGAAACACATCTTTATTTGAACCCCAATTGAGTTAAAAACCAATGGGGAGTTATTCGTTTATTGAAATAATACTATCCGATGGTATTTTTTACAATACCGATCAGTTTTTCCGGATCAAACGGCTTTTTAACAAATGCGACTGCATCCTTAACGGCATGGTCGCCGTCAATACCGCTGACAACGATAATCGGCGTGTCCTTTACCTCTTTGTCCTTTCTGAGCTTTCGATAAAATCGGGGTCCCCATTCGCCCGGCATCTGTATATCGAGACAGATCAGATCCGGTTTCTCTTTTTTGACGAGTTCCAACCCTTCCATACTGCTGCCGGCGCTGCAGGTAGCATAACCATTATCGCTGAAAACTGCCATGAGATATTTAACGATTACCGGGTCATCATCAATGATGAGAATCTTTTTTGGCATGGCGTTCCTCTCTTCCAGCCGTCTTGAGCGCAAAGCGTTCAAGACGGTGTTATTCACTATTAACTATTTAACGGACATGACATTCTCCGCACATGACCGGACCCTGCTTTTTGGACAGATGGCAGCCCTTGCAGTTCAAATGGAATGCTTTTCGCAATCCCGGTTGGCTGCCGGAAGTTTTTTCAGTATGACAATCAACGCATCTTTGATCTTCAGACGATTCGTCCACTACGCGTTTGCCGTTTTCATAAACATGATGACATTCATTGCATTCCTCAATCTCAGCGGTTTCATTATGATCATCATGTCGAAAAACAGCCGGCGGTCGCCGCTGGTTCTCAAAACTGTCGCTGTCAACCATCTCCATATCTTCTTGAGAGTGGGCGGATGCGATGAAAAATAAAGAAAATAGCATGGATAATAAAATAATGTTTTTTTTCATCAGAGCTTTTTCCTTTGAGTCTTTAAAATTTGAGCTCGCCTACGAGCTGGATCAACGAAGAAAGATAACCTTGAACGTTGAACCCTGAACCTGTGAACGGTTACGGTTTCTCCATAACCTCATATAGGATATCACTAATAAACTTAATTTCAAAACCGAGTCCG
>CAMYLH010000717.1 GCA_947259065.1 uncultured Desulfobacterales bacterium | reverse complement strand
CCTGGCGGAGAGGGTGGGATTCGAACCCACGATCCCGTTTTTGACAGGATACTGCTTTTCGAGAGCAGGGCCTTCAGCCGCTCGGCCACCTCTCCGGATCCATACATGGGTAAATCTCATTATACCTTTTGTTTGAGCCTGTCAACGATCATCTGGCAAAACAGCCGTCGACCCGACAGCACAGTTTAAGACTTGTAGGGTAGAATTGCAATGGGAAAAAGTTCTCAGTGAAACCATTTGGGATTTGTGGTTTGGTGCTTGGAATTATCCTGATTTTCATTAAGCAAGTAACTTTATTTTCCCCAAGCAATTACCTATTAAAAAGGCGCAACCCTGTCTGTCTTCTGACCCCCGTCCTCTGCCCTCTGACCTCTGCCCTCTGCCCTCTGACCTCCGTCCTCTGTCCTCTGTAATGTGTGTGCTGCGGCCTTTCAGGGCCTGAACATCGATTCGACCGCTTCTGTGTAATGGTTCTTTTTATCGTATACAATCAAGGGGGGGGCAATTTTGAGATCCGGACGTCCGCCTTTTACACCTTCGATAAGAATTAAGGCAGCCTCTGAATCCTGCCTGGAATGGATCATGCGAAGGAATTTAGGCTCAATGCCTTCGGTTCGCATCCGGCACAGAATATCAGTCAAGCGCCCGGCTGTATATATTAGAACCAGCCGTCCTGCCGCACGCAACATTCGGTGAGACGTCTGAATGATATCGCCAAGGTTTACTTTGATTTCATGGCGGGCAACTGCACGTTGCGCGTCCGGATTGATTCTGCCGGATCCTTGCTTGCGAAAGGGTGGATTGCAAACCACCAAATCCACCGGGCCGGCGGTCATCGACGGTTCTATCAATTTCATATCGGTGGAGAGAACAGTTATGCGATCTTCCAACTGGTTTTGCCTCACGTTGGAAACGGCCAGCTCGGATAGCTCCGTCTGCACTTCGACCCCATAAATCGCGATCTGCGGCTGTCGATAGGCTAAAATGAGAGGAATAATTCCACAACCGGTCCCCAGATCGAGCACTTTATCCCCGGACCGCGGCTCGGCAAATTGGGCCAGCAGAACAGCATCTATGGAAAATCGATACCCTGTCCGATCTTGGGTTATTCGGATTCTTCCATTGAAAAATGTATCGGTCGTATAGGTGTTCATAAGCGTAAAGATCTGGATCCAGTTTCTCTCCGAGGCGTAGGATCGTGCCGCTAGGAGCCGGAGGCCGGCCCGCATGGCTAACAGGCCGGCTTCCAGCTCGTATAACCTCAGCTCGGAGAAAGGGAGGATCAGGCTTTCGTTAATAGAATAAAAAAGATAGTATACCGCAAATCTTCATTCGGCATTCTCTATACCGGCCCAATTTTAAATTTCAGATCATCGATGAGCGCTTTTCCCAGGGCCTCATTCAGCCTGGCAATCATTTCCTTTTTTAAAAACTGAAGCTGATGAACCCATGTTGAACTCGTCACATATACCAGCAGAATCCGGCCTTTAAAGGCGGCAGGTTTGGCATTTTTAGAAATAACTTCACCGACAATGCCGTCCCAAACATTCCACACTCGTATCAATTCGCCATCGGGTTCACGGCGATAGGTTTTCAATACTACGTCGATGATGCTGCCAATGTGTTCAAATTTTGCTTTAGATTTTTTTGTTTTCATCTCTGAAAGTAACTTGCCAACCGATCCCTGTTATGTCAAGTAAAACTCAGTCTGGATGCTTTTTACTTGACTTGAATGGCCGGGCAACTTATTGTTACATAAAAAATTATGAATCATCATCTTTTCTTCGCGGACGCGGATGTCCTGATTAGGCTGCGAATAACCAATATTTGCGATTCAATAACAAACTGATTGAATCCGCTGTTATTAACTATTTTACGGGAATCAAACTATGAGTTGGGATTGGGATAAGCTGAAACAGCAGCAACAAGGCAGGGGCGGTGGTATCGGCGGCGGCGCACCACCCCAGATGGATGAAATCCTGGATAAGTTAAAGAAATTTAAATTGCCCGGCGGCCCGCTGGTAATTCTGGTGATAGTTGTCATCATGGTTGCTTCAAGCACTTTTTTTACGGTTAAGCAGGATGAAGTCGGTATCGTCCAGCTTTTCGGCAGATATGTCCGTACCGCCCAGCCGGGACTTAACTTTAAGTTGCCAATTGGCCTCGAAAAGGTCACCAAGGTCAATGTTAAACAGATCAGGACCGAAGAATTCGGGTTCGCTTCGGCCACCGCCCAGCCGGGACTTAATTTTAAATTGCCGATTGGCCTCGAAAAGGTCACCAAGGTCAATGTTAAACAGATCAGAACTGAAGAATTCGGATTCTCTTCGGCCACGAGCGACACCAGATCGCGCTTTAAGGCCGGAACTGAAAATATTAACGTTGCACTGATGCTAACCGGAGATCTGAACGTCGCTCTGGTACCCTGGATTGTCCAATACCGGGTTAAAGATCCATACAATTATTTGTTTAAGGTGCGCGACGTCCGCAGAATCCTCACCGATATGGCAGAAGCCTCGATGCGACTGGTGGTGGGGGACCGAAGCATCAACGAGGTCATCAGCAAACGGGATGAAATTGCGGTGGAGGCCCGCGGACTGCTGCAAAAAGAACTGGACCAGGCCGAAACCGGTATCCATATCGTCACCATCGAAATGAAAAGAACCAATGTTCCCGGCCCGGTGCAGCCTTCTTTTAACGAAGTCAACCAGGCCACTCAGGAAAAAGAACAACTGATTTATCAGGCCAAAGAGGAGTACAATAAGTCCATTCCGCGAGCACGCGGTGAGGCGGACCGCACCATCAAAACAGCAGAGGGTTATGCCTTAAATCGCGTCAATCGGGCCAAGGGTGACGCCGCCAGGTTTACCTCGATTTACCAGGAGTATATCAAGGCCAAAGATGTCACCAAACGGCGAATGTACCTCGAGACCATGGGAAAACTTTTTCCGAAACTGGGTGCCAAGTATATCATCGATGCAGATCAGAAAAATTTTCTACCCTTACTGAATTTGGGAAAACAAATTGGTGCTGAAAAATGAAAAATAAAGGAATCCTTATTGTTATCGTAGTTGCTGCGGCAGCCTTCCTCGTTTACAACGCGGCCTACACCGTCGACGAAACCGAACAGGTCATCATTACCCAGTTCGGCAGAATTGTTGGAACACCGAAAACAGATCCGGGACTTAGATTTAAGGTACCTTTCATCCAGCGAGCCAATTATTTTGCTAAAAACCTGCTGGACTGGGACGGTGATCCGGGTCAAATCCCCACTTTGGATAAAACGTTTATCTGGGTCGATACCTTTGCCCGCTGGAAAATTACGGACCCTGTCAAGTTTTTTCAGACCGTCAACAACCAGTTTAACGCTGTCGGCAAACTCAACGATATTATCGACCCGGCCGTGAGGAATTTTATTACCTCGCACTCATTGATCGAGGCCGTTCGCAAATCCTCCCGTTCCCTCGATACGTCTGACGTCGAAATTGAGGACCGCATCAGGACTTCTTATGCGGTTACCGTCGGCCGTGAAAAAATCACCCAGGGAATCCTGAAGCAGGCCCAGCCCAAACTGGCACAGTTCGGCATCGAGCTGGTTGATGTAAAAATAAAACGGATCAATTATGTCGAACAGGTCAGAAAATCCGTCTATGGACGAATGATTGCGGAGCGCAAGCAAATTGCCGAAAAATATCGATCCGAGGGAAAGGGTGAGGCCCAAAAAATATTAGGTGAAAGGGAAAGGGACTTGCAGGAAATAACATCGGAGGCATACCGAACGGCTCAGGAAGTCAAGGGTAAAGCCGATGCTGAAGCGACCATCATTTATGCCGAGGCCTATGGCGTTGATCCCGAATTTTATTCGTTTGTGCAATCTCTCGAAATTTACGATCAATCCCTGGGCGAAAAAAATACCCTGATACTTTCAACCGATTCAGAATTTTTGAAATATCTCAAAGAATACAAGGAATAGCCGCCGGTTGTCTCTGAATTTCAATTCCACTGGACCGGAATAATAAGGATCTGTTAAGGCAATAAAAAAGCACCGATGCATCATATATGCGCGGTGCTTTTATTTATTTCCAGAAAAGATTGCCGGTATCATTATTTACCTTTCCTTCTCTGATGACGCGTTTTGGCTAATAATTTTCTATGCTTGTGCTTTCGCATTTTCTTTCTGCG
>CAMYLH010000716.1 GCA_947259065.1 uncultured Desulfobacterales bacterium | reverse complement strand
TGCGTGAAAGTCGAACAACTTATTCTAACGGATGCCTAAATCCTCGCGGCTTCAACGTTTGTATAAACATTTTTCCATGACTTCTTTTATACCTTGGTTTGACTGTGCCCAAATTGTGCCCGTCAAGGTCAAATATTTCCAAATAGTTCCAACGAAACGATGATTTTACCAAGGAATTATACATGAATGCTCAAGAATATTACCAGCGTGTGATTGATCGGTTAAAAAATTGCTATCAATTCAGCCATTATGTCATCGCGGCGGGCCATGAACTTGCAGCGGAGGGGTATGACCCTGCTTTTCCAGCAGCAACAGAACCGATTCTGCAGCTTGAAAACCTTACCCTGCAAAGAGGTTTTCAGGTCCATATCCCTATCGTCGGAGAGAGATCACAATCAGTGTTAATGCCGATTGATTTCGAGATCTTTCTAGCAGAAGAAAACCACAAGCTGTATGAGGACCCAGCCGCCCAGAAGAAATTCTTCGATCAGACAGTTCCTGTTGTTCATTTCCTTGAAACCCTCTTCCGTTCAAGAGGTTTGCCATATGTCCTGGATTACACACCTTCGGGAGCGCATATCTTATTTCAAAATCTTTTAGGATCCAGGGCAAGCGAAGAATTGCAGAAAATCGGTTATCTGGAAAATGACCTCATTAAGGCATGTAATTACATTGATCCCAATGACATCCGGCGCTGGTATGGAATTTCGCTTGATGCGGCACGTGTATTCAGTGGCCTCGGTAAGATTGCCGAATATATCGCCCTTCTTACCATGGAAACTTTTAAGGAAAACGAGTCAACGGGTCTGATTCCGGTTACCATCTCCGATGTTTATGATCGCTGTCTGAACTTTGACAATTCATGGAGTGAAGGATCTCCTTTTATGCGCTCTATTCGGACCCTTTCAGCCTGCATAAAAAAAATCAAGAAAAATACGGTAAATACCACCAACCGCCATTGGTAGATGTGATCGGGACCTACTTTGATGGAAATACGGCAAACGAAGAAACGAATATCAGTTTTATTCTGGACTGTATGTGGGACCTTGAAAAAGCAGCGAATCACGCACAGAAATTTTCCGGTTTAATCCCCTGCTCCAATGAAACACTGATCGATTTTATTCATGAATATCAATCATCAGACCTTTATCTTTTTCATCAGGATTTTGACAGTCAGGAAGATATTCCCAGGGGGGCTGCTCTGGAGTATGCCAAAAATGAGGGAAACATTCCGGAATGGACAAAAAATATCCTTTACTATCCAAATCCTGCTGCGCTTCAACCTAAAAATATGCTGGGGCTGGTTTACGATTTTCTCATCCACGCGCACTGGAAACCCAAACATATTGCAAACGTTCTGCGGGATATATATCAAAATCCATCATTTAATTGGACACAGGATTTTTATAAGTACCCCGCAGAAGAAAAGGCCAACTTCTGGGCAAGAACCTACAGCATGGTTACACTCTGGAAAACGGGCAGACTAAATTTGTAGTCGGGAGAGCGATCTTTTCCTTCTTACCCAGTCATCCCTGACAAGTGGTTTTAATTTAAAATTGGAGGGTTGCTTTGGGTTGCTTTGTGCTTCGGGGCTTGTGGAAGAAATAGGTGTCAAACCTTGAATTGTGAATTCATATCTTCTATGTAATCTCTAAATTTATGCTCTTTTGCCATTGCGGACTTAACCGCCTTCACACTGTGGCTGACCGATGAGTAAGTCAAATCAAAAATCGCACCGATCTGTATTGTCATAAAAAATATCGCCCTGCTCATTACCCCGGGATAATATGTGATAAAGTGCCCCCTCGTATTCTATCCGCCATGCTCTGCCCATAGAAGATACGTATCCAACTAAAATATCGTTGTCAATGTCTATTCACAATTCAAGGTTTGACACCTATTTTCACCTATTTTTTAAATATAATGATATAAAAGATATAACCGATTCCTGCACCATTTTCTCACCACGCTGAACCGCGTTAAAGCTTAAATTTTAACCTAGCGGCAGATTGACACCGCTGCCAGTATCCTTATTATTTATACAGCGAATCAGCAAAAAATGGACGATAGTGGTTTGCGGATCGGTCAATGGCGGTTATGTGAATGACCGTTTTACTAATCTGTACTTAAAAGAACTTGTAAAAATCGGTTTGCATATGACGAAGAGAATAATATTTGCCATCCTCGGCGTGCTCGTTATGATCGGTATCCTTGGCGGTATCAAAGGCTTGCAGATCCAGCGGATGATCGCAATCGGAAGCCAGTCGACACCGCCTCCTGAGACGGTGACCACGGCCGTGGTGCGAACAGAAACCTGGGAGACCCTGATTACCTCGGTGGGATCCCTCGAAGCAGTTCAAGGGGTGATGTTGACGGCCGAACTGCCCGGCAAGGTCACGCGTATCGCCTTTGAGCCGGGTACGAAGATGAAGGCTGGTGGTCTTTTGTTGCAGCAGGACATCTCTTCGGAGGAGGCCCAGCTGCGCGCGGCCGAAGCTACGGTTGCGCTCACGAAACTAGAACTCGAACGCTCAGGCAAACTGCTGGACAAAAAAGCCGTCGCACAGGCCAAATACGATACTGACGATGCGCTGTACAAGCAGGCCGTGGCCCAGATCGACGGCATTCGAGCAGCCATCCGGAAAAAAACCATTCGAGCGCCCTTTGCCGGCAGCCTTGGCATTCGGCTGGTCAACCTGGGTCAAATTATCAAGGAGGGAGAGCCGATCGTTTCACTGCAGACGCTCGATCCTATTTTTGTCAATTTCTCTCTTCCGCAGCAGCAGCTGGCCCAGATCAAACCAGGTCTCAAAGTGCGTGTAACTACCGATGCGTTGCGCGGCCGGGTGATCGAGGGCGACATCACGGCGATCAGCCCTGATGTCGATGTTGATACCAGAAATATCCGGGTTCAGGCGACGGTCGCAAACAGTCAAGAGCATCTGCGCCCCGGCATGTTCGTGAACGTCGCCGTGGTGTTACCCTCGCGGGAAGAGGTGCTCGCCATCCCGACAACGGCCGTGCTTTATGCCCCCTACGGCGACACGGTATTTGTCGTCGATGCGAAGAAAAGCGAAAAAGGTGTTGAGCCTGTAATCGTCGTGCGGCAGAAGATTGTGCAACTCGGGGAGAAACGCGGCGATTTCGTCGCGAGCGTCTCCGGACTGGACAAAGGTGAGACGGTCGTGTCCACCGGGGTTTTTAAACTGCGCAACGGCCAGGCCGTCGTTGTGGACAATACGCTGGCGCCTGCATTCAAGCTGGCGCCCAAACCCGAGGACAGTTGATGTGAGGGGTATAAATCCTGCCGAAGATACGCCATCATTGCTCTAAAGTTCGTCCGAACGCTATCGTACCATGAAATTTACCGATCTCTTTATCCGCCGTCCCATCCTCGCCCTGGTGGTTAGCTTTTTGATTATCATCGCCGGGTTGCAGGCCATGCGTGCGCTGAATGTCCGCCAGTATCCCCGCAGTGAGAACGCGGCGGTCACCGTCACAACCGTTTATGTCGGCGCAAACGCTGAACTCATCCGCGGATTTATCACGACACCGTTGGAGCGTGCTATTGCGGCCGCTGACGGCATCGATTACATCCAGTCACAGAGTTCTCAAGGGGTATCGACGATCAGTGCCCGCCTGAGGCTCAACTACGACCCGATCAAGGCGCTGTCGGAAATCAGTTCCAAGGTGGACCAGATCCGCGGGGATTTACCGCCGGAGGCCGAAATACCGACGATCAACGTCGAGTCGGCCGACAGCCAGTTTGCCTCAGCCTATCTTAGTTTCACCTCCGATGTTCTCCAACAGAACCAGATTACGGATTATCTCGTCCGAAGCGTGCAGACGCGCCTGTCGGCGGTCGAGGGTGTTCAGCGCGCCGACGTCTTAGGCGCCCGCACGTTTGCCATGCGCATCTGGCTCAAACCGGAGCGCATGGCCGCATTCAACATCAGCCCGGCGCAGGTTCTTCAACATCAGCCCGGCGCAGGTTCGCCGGGCATTGGCGGCCAATAACTTCCTGGCCGCCGTCGGTCAGACAAAAGGCTCGCTCGTCCAGGTCAATCTGACTGCCAACACCGACCTGAGCTCCATTCAGGAGTTCAAGCGTCTTGTCCTTCGCGATCAAAACGGTGCCGTCGTACGACTGGAAGACATCGCCGACGTGGTGCTGGGTGCGGAGGATTATGATACGGAGGTGCGCTTCTCGGGCCAAACCGCTGTATTCATGGGTATTTGGTCCCTGCCCAACGCCAACTCCATTGACGTGATCGGCCGCGTGCGCGTCGAGATGGCGTCCATCCAGAAGCAACTGCCCAGTGGGCTTCAGGCCCGCATCGCCTACGATGCCACCGACTACATCACCAATGCCATCGACGAGGTCATCAAAACCCTTGGCGAGACGCTGCTCATCGTCGTGGTTATCATATTTCTTTTCCTCGGCTCTCTGCGATCGGCGTTTATCCCGGTGGTGGCCATTCCGCTTTCTCTGATCGGGGCCGTTTTCCTGATGCAGGTTTTCGGCTTTACGATCAACCTGCTTACCTTGCTGGCCATTGTACTGTCTGTCGGTTTGGTGGTCGACGATGCCATCGTGGTGGTTGAAAATGTTCAACGGCACCTGAGCGAGGGGCAGTCGCCGCTCGATGCAGCCTTGTTGGGCGCCCGTGAGCTGATCGGCCCCGTCATTGCCATGACGATCACGCTGGCGGCCGTTTATGCACCCATTGGCTTGCAGGGCGGCCTCACCGGCTCCCTGTTTCGCGAGTTTGCCTTTACCCTGGCCGGTGCCGTCATGATTTCCGGGGTCGTTGCCCTGACCCTGTCACCCATGA
>CAMYLH010000715.1 GCA_947259065.1 uncultured Desulfobacterales bacterium | reverse complement strand
TTAAAAAATCGAGCGCTGTTACTTCTGATTCTATATAAGACCAAGGGCATAAAATACCGCTCTAACGTTGTTTTTCGGAATAATTTACCAGTACATGATCTCGCATCCCTTTCGGAGCACACATAATTTTTTCCGGCACCTTTGGCCGCGTAAAGCGCTTTATCGGCTCTTTGGATCACTGAAGCCATGGTATCGCCCTTCTGAAGTAAGCTAACACCGATACTAATGGTTACGTGCAGTGATTGACCATGCTGGTCATCATCCAGGCGATACCGTGTTGAAGCAACGGACTTGCAGATTTGATCGGCTTTCTTAACAGATACACATGGATTTCGCCGAATTTTAGTTCGTTTTCAAGGCCCTCCAATGGGAGTATATTGTCTACATGTGACTTTTGGTGAAAGGCCGAAGACGGGTCGACAGACAAGTCCGCCGTGGTGGATTTATTTATTTTTTTTCCAAGTCCCAATATGTCATTGCAAGCAGCCATGCAAGAATCAGGCTGCCTCAGACACCAATGAAAGCTCATCACCACTCGAAACCTGGTCAATGTCCAGTAATATTTTGACACCACCTTCCATTTTTGCCATACCCAGAATATAGCCGGTGTTGAGCTTGGTTCCGAAGGTGGGTGTCTCTTCGATTTCGTCCTTTTTGATGTTGAGAACTTCCGAGACCGCATCAACAACAATACCGATCTGGATGGTTCCCGCCTGACCGGCGATCTCCACCACGATAATACAGGTTCGTTCCGAATAATCGATAGGGGCCATACCAAATCTTAATCGAAGATCCATAACGGGAATGACCTTACCCCGTAAATTTATCACCCCTTTGACCAATTCAGGGGTCTGCGGCACCGATGTAATCGGGAGCATCCCGATGATTTCTTTTATTTTTAATAATCCCGATGCCGTATTCCTCATTTGCCAGGAAAAATGTGAGATATTTTCCTTCTTTATCGCCCACGGCTTTAACAGCCTGATCAATTGTTTAATTTAAATCTGACATAATTTATTCTCCTTCATATAATTTCATGCAATACACTGCTAGTTTTTTAATTTTATTTAGACATTGACATTGTATCGAAACAGCAGCCTTAAGTCCTATATCGGCGTTGGACCATAATACTTGACTGGTTATAAAGTATAGATTATTTTTCAAAATATTCTGGATGTTGCTTGGCAGATATCGTCGTATCCATTCATCAAATCTCATTTCAAAACGAAAAAATAGAGGAGTGTCGGAATTTTGACGCAATTGAGAGTGAAGTTGATGAATACACCCCCATTTGATCAATTACTTTGAACCGAAGCCCTATTTTTGATAAACTTTATAATAATCTGTTTTTTATTGTTTTTTTGGCTATTGAAATTATCAAAATCGTATGTTGGCATTGGATATTAGCTCTTTTTAACTAAATGGCACATAATTTGCTTCAATATGAAGCATACAAGGAATGAAGTTTCCTCCTTTCCTTCATTCCCACCTCCGACTGACCCTGTTAGGTACCCCCCCTAACAGGGTTTTTATTTGGGAAAAAAATTTTATATTAATTTCAATTACTTGAATTGCTAACACCCTTCAGATCCAGGCCTTGGTCAACAGAATGGTCAACATTTTCCAGATAGTCTTCGATTTTGTCGATAGCGCTCAATAGGTCTGACTAATCAATCGTGTCGTATCTAAAGTTCATATCGTCGCCGGCACTATGCCCCGTAATGATCATTACCACATTCCTGTGGACCCCTGCCCTTCTGGCATTTGTGGAAAAAGTATGCCTGAGATCATGGAAAATGAAACCTTTTTCTCAAAGCAGCCATAAAGTATGTCGGATTTTTGACACGCACTTTGCAGACCATCTCGAATATCTTTGACAGGTTTTCCGGCATAGGTAAAAATCAATCCCTTTCGACCGCGTTACGGGATCTGCATTAGTATAGATCTCAGTGGTTTAGATATCGATATGCGTTTGGGCATTTTTTCTTTTGTGTCTGTGAACTCTAATATGATTATACGATTAACCAGATCCACTTTACCTGCAACTTTTACAGACGACCGCCATGCCAAACTGCGCCTCGGATTACTTTGTGGCTGATATCTTAACCGATGATATTGGCTGGAATCTTAAATGCTGATCCCAGGTATCAGACAAACCGGCTAGGCCGCAACCGCTTATTGGCTGCGCCTCACCCATGCGCAAAGCCTGTTGAAAAGCAGAGCGAGTATCTTCCAAATCAAGGAGATGCTGGGGTACGATAAAATTGAGCTTTCCACGATGGTCTATCTTCAGCTGGATTTGTCAAAAAGAAAAATAATCCAACAACAGTTTATCCAATATGTCCAATCTGACGTGACGCAGAATCCAGAAATAGACGAACTGATCGATTGGCAGAACAAAGATGA
>CAMYLH010000714.1 GCA_947259065.1 uncultured Desulfobacterales bacterium | reverse complement strand
GGATGGCATCGTCCAGGGCCTTGCGAACACGGCCGGTTTGGTAGGTCGACAACTCGGCGGTAGCAAATTTTAACTGGTCGCGGGCTACTGCGGCGTACGGGAAGCCCTTGACATATTCTTTCAGCTTGGCAGTATCATACGTTGCCGGGCTAATGCCCATGTAGCCGGTTTTCATCGACCATTCAGCCGAACGTTCCGGACTGGTCATGAATTTGATCAGCCGCATGGCGGCCTTACGCTCTGCCGCGGAGGTTTGTTTGAAGATATAAAAATTGCCGCCTCCGGTGGGTGTGCCGCGCCGTTTTTTGGCCGGCAGCATGGCAACGCCGAAGTTGAACTTGGCCTTGTTTTTCACTATCGTCAAATTCCCGGTCGAATGCCACATGATGGCGGTTTTGCCCTCGAGGAAATTTTGGCGCAGCGTGCCCCACTCGATAGTGCCCTCAGGCATAATCTTGTGTTTTGAACCCAGATCTCTCCAGAACTGCAACGCTTCGACAACGGCCGGACTGTCGAAGTAAGTTTCGTTGCCGGCATCATTCATCAGAACCTGGTCGTTTTGCATGGTCAAAGCGCCGAATAGCCAGTAGGGGTAGCCGGTGGATGGGATCATCACGCCCCACTGGGATCCGTCGGCTTTGGTGAGCGCTTTGCCCATGGTGACTAGTTGGTCCCAGTTCTCCGGCGGTTTTTCCGGGTCGAGACTAGCTTCCTTGAAGGCATCCTTATTGTAGTACATGACGATAGTTGAGCGTTGAAAGGGGATACCCCAGGTCTTGCCTGCGGTTCGGCCGTTTTCCATCAGACTCGGGTAGAAGGAATCCAGCCAGGCTTTTTCCTCCGGGGTTTCTACGATGTCATCGAATGCGATGATGGCATCCTGCTCGATCATTTCATAGATATCAATGGAAAACATTACCGATAATTGAGCCGGCTTGCCGCTTCTGAGTGCTGCCAGCGCCTTGATCCGGGCATCGTTGTAGTTGCCGGCATAAATGGCACTGACTTTGATGTCCGGATTCTCTTTCATGAAGTCTACGACCATACTGTCCACGATATTGGTCAATGGACCGCCGACGGCGACCGGATAATACATGGTCAGTTCGGTCTCAGCCTGAGCCATTGGCGTCATAATCCAGCAGACTGCTATGGCAACAACCACAATTAGAACTTTCATTTTGCTTAACATTGCTACCCCCTTTACTTTTTTTGAGTTTTTGTTTCATCAAATACGGAACTGAATGATAGCTTCCGGATCGGACACCCCGAATGGATCGCCAACGTTATTTGGGATCTTAGATTGCGGATTTTGGATTTTTGGAATCGCTACGCTCTATCAAATATAATAGACAGAATTCCTTAAATCTAAAATCCGAAATCCAAAATCTAATATTGCACCTAACCACCATGCCTTAAGCCTTTTTCGTTAAAAACATGTACCGCGTCAGGGGACCAACGCACCATAACCTGATCACCCGGTACGAGCTCGGCACGTCCATTGGTCCTGGCAAACAAGGTTTGTTTCCCATGGTGCAGCCGGATCACCGTTTCGGCACCCAGGAAATCAACGCTACCGACCTTGGCCGGCAAGCCCTGTTGGCCCAATTTGATTTCCTCGGGTCTTACGCCGATGGACCAGCCCCGAGTCCCTTCCGGAACCGGCATTGGGCGACCAGTCGCCGACAGTGCCGTGCGGTCATCGATCAGATCAAGTTTCACAATATTCATGGGAGGAGATCCAATAAAGTGGGCGGCAAATTCGGTCGCCGGCCGTTCGTAAAGTTCGTAGGGAGGGGCGATTTGTTCGATCCGTCCGTTTTGCAGCAATACCACCTGATCGGCCATGGTCATGGCTTCAGTTTGATCGTGGGTGACATAAATCATGGTGAGACCGAGTTTTTGTTGCAGGGTGCGAATCTCTTCACGCATTTCATTTCGCAGTTTGGCGTCTAGATTCGATAAGGGTTCGTCCATCAGGCAAACCGGCTGCTGGGATACGATGGACCGCGCCAATGCGACTCTTTGCTGCTGCCCGCCCGACAGTTTGGCAGGCCTGCGATGAAGCAATCCTTCGAGCCCTACCATTGCCGCCACCTCGCCCAAGCGCTTTTTTCGTTCAGCCGCTGAAATGCCCCGAACTTTTAGGCCAAATAAAATATTCTCACGCACATTCAAATGCGGAAACAGGGCGTAGGACTGAAAGACCATCGAAACACCCCGCTTGGCAGCATCCTTGTCAGTGACGTCTTGTCCGGCAATCGTAATGTTGCCGGATGTCACATCCTCCAATCCGGCAATCATACGGAGGATAGTAGACTTGCCGCATCCGGAGGGGCCCAGTAAAACGGTCAGGCTTCCTTCAGCGACATGGAAAGAAACACCATCAACAGCTCTAACACGCCCCCA
>CAMYLH010000713.1 GCA_947259065.1 uncultured Desulfobacterales bacterium | reverse complement strand
TTTTAGATTTTCGCCAAAAGTTGCTGTTTGACCGAATCCGCGCATCCCTTAATTTGATTGATCAGGTCTTTTTCATGCAGCGAATTGGTCAATTGTGAAATGGCCTCTATCCGGCCGATGAGGTGATCAATTTGTACCGCTTCAGTGCTGTCGCCCACGCGACCAACGCAGCGTATCACGATTTTCAAAAGCTGTAAAAGATCCGCCAGGTGTTTCGGGCTTTTATTCAGCTGGTAGAGTTCGGAATCCGGATGACCGTATTCTTTAAGGGCACTCTGCAGCACCGATCTGCTGGTGCTGCCACCCACCAGGGCAAGGAAAATATAGGCCTCTCGCTCGAGCGCCAGCAGGTCCTGGACGCCGATTAGATGGTTTTGCTCCTCATCAGCGTCAAGGGTCTCTAATAGCCTGCGATGAATCGTTCTTATTTTTTCAAAAAACTTGTCCTGATTTTTATCGATCTTCCAGGCGGCATAACCGGTAATTTTCCGGTCGATCCCTGAATCCACCAAGAGAACATCTTCCGGGGTAATTTGGTAGCTGACAATTTCCTTTGAATATGATCGTACCAGCCGGTTGCCGAGCATGAAGGCTTTTCTGTCTGCAAATCGGATCACCGAAGAATTTTGATAGAGATCTTCCAACAGGACGGACAGCGAATTTTTGGGTTGTTTTAACCGGTCGACAAGCAGTTGAAGGGAATCCAGGAAAGTGGTGCGATCGTTGTGATTCAGGGATTCCTTCAGATTGTGCCAGAGAAAATCAAATATTCTTCTTTCATAACGCTCAAGATCAGGAATGATTCTTCCGAATGTGCTTTTACTGAAATTTCCCTGGTTGTCGAAACAGCTTTTAAGCATTTTTACCAGTGTCTTGGCCTCAGCCACCGATACCTTAAAATCCACAGCAAGGGTCTCATAATCCTGGTTGTCAAAGTCGATCACGCGATGGACCATCTGCGTCATCTTTTTTTTGGTCACCGACCGCTTTTTATGGAAGGTCACCATCTTTAGGATCTTAGTATGGACCTTCTTAATAAACGTTCCCTTACCCGGGGTGTGGGTTTCAATTTGATTGCCTTCAATCCGAATATTATCGAAAACGTCATCGTTCACCTTGCCAAGGCGCTCTTCGACGTTGTTTAGAACTTCAGTCCTTATCTCTTCACCCTTGGATTTTTTTTCGATGATATCTAACAAACCGGAGGTGAGCTGAAGCCTTTCGGAGATTTGTTGGGAGTCGATTTTCGCATAGTCTTCACCGTAAACGCTTTTCAGTACCCGTGCTGTTTCAGTGCTCGATCCGCCCGAGCTATCCATTACCAGCCGGGCAACACTGACCATCTGATCGGATACTGGAGTCTGCTCATCGCTGACCATCAGCCATTTTATATTGTTGACTTCGATCGGTGAAGGATTCAATCTTGAGCGGAAACGTTTGATGTTTAGGATCGCATCATAGATACTAGTGAATTGGTATTTTTTAGCGGTAGACTCCGTGCTTCGCATTAGGCCATCCACCTTGTGCACCATTGCCTGCATTTTCTGCGGCTGCAAGCCATTGAGCACAGCCAACAACGTCAAATTCAGGTCGGGTACGTTGTTTTCATTGTGGATTGGCGGAAAAGATACGTACTTTCCGCCCATTGAGAAGGTGATGGGCGAATTATCTTCCACGGCAGCGAAATAACGGGCAGCGAACTGAAGAGATATCCACAGGCGTTTGAGTTCTTGTCTGCCCTTGGGTATCTTTAAAAGAAAATTGTTAATTCTGTGGTTCCATAATGTTTCAAAACCCCTGTTGAGCTTCTCCAGAATTTGAGACGGGTCTTTTCCCTGCCCTTTAGCGATGGCGCGTGTCACATCAGCATCAATGGAGATATCTCCGGAAAGTACCTCGTAATCCGTTTTATTGTGGATTCGGTTTCCCCCAAAAGCACCCCGGTATCGTATCAGGGTTGTATTGCCGATCTGTGGATTTTTACTAAGGATGCCGAAAATTTTCTCGAATTGGACTAAGATCATTTTTCCCAGCTCTACTTTGCTGGACCTGGAACGGCTATCAAGACATAAACCAATCTGGTAAACCAGGTCGGTAATCATGTAACGTAAGGCATCATAACGCCTTTGTTCCTCGAGAAGGCTTTGGGCCAGACGGTCGCTACCGGAGAAATCCAGTTTTTTCAGCTTGCGAACTTCCACACCACCAAGCTGAGCGTAGAGTTTTTCTGCTGCTCTACATTCGGCAAAATTCGTATTTTTCTTTAGCAAATTCTGTAAAGTTTTTAATTACATTTTATCCACAACCTATAGATATCACGCCGGCACCTACTTGTTTTAGAGACTTTTCAAATTTTGGACCGGCTGTAGTCCAGATTCTGTTTTGTTTGACATTTAATTGGTAAATCTGATACGAAAATTTTTAACTGATATCAATTCTTGGTTCAGCTTGAAACCAAAGGATAACCCGGAGGTTACTATGAACTGACTAGCAAGGCTCCATTTCTCGTCAAGAGGTGGGGCCTTTTGTTTGGGATATGCTAATGCAATCAACAAGTTGCCCTGAATGCAAAAAAGACATTTAAGAATAATTCTTTACGAAAAGGGTATGCAGAATGGCTGAAAAACCTACCTATGAAGAACTGGAGCAACGGATTCAGGAATTAGAGCAATCTGAATTCAAGCTTAAACAAGCTCAGGAGGCATTGCGAGAGAGTGAAGAGAAGTATCGAACGCTATTTGATACGGTATTGGACGCGCTTGCGTTAATCGAAATAGATACCGGCAATATGCTTGATGTTAACAAAACTTTTATTGAGGTTTATGGATACAATAAGGAAGAAGTACTAAAGATGAAAAATACGGATTTTTCAGCAGAGCCTGAAGTCACTAAACAAACAACCCGGGAACGCGGTACATATGCACCCGTAAGGTATCATAAAAATAAAGACGGAACTGTTTTTCCCACAGAAATTACGGCCGGTAATTTTAAGTATCAAGGAAGAGATGTCCATATTGCTGCAATACGGGACATCACTGAGCGAAATCGCTTTGAAGCCCAACTCCAACGATCTCAGAAAATGGAATCGATCGGGCTTTTGGCAGGTGGTGTCGCCCATGATCTGAATAACGTTCTGTCAGGGATTGTAAGCTACCCGGAATTACTATTAATGGACCTACCTGAAGACAGTAAGCTCAGAAAGCCTATCGAGACAATGCAGGAGTCTGGATATAGGGCGACTGCTATTGTCGAAGATCTATTGACCATTGCTAGAGGAGTCGCCACTACCAAAGAACCTCTGAACTTAAATGACATAGTAAATGACTTTTTAAATTCACCGGAATTTAAAAAGCTCAAACAGTTTCACCCTTCAATTACAATCGATGCCAACCTCGATTCCAGCTTGCTTAACATACTCGGTTCCGATGTTCATATCAGGAACGTGATGATGAACCTGGTATCAAACGCCGCGGAAGCCACTGAGAGAAGCGGCAAGGTTACGATATCGACTGAGAACCGGTATATAGATAAGCCTTTAAAAGGTTATGATGATATAACTATAGATGAATACGTTGTTCTTGCGGTATCAGACGATGGTCCCGGAATATCACCAGGAGAGTCCGAGAGGATATTCGAGCCATTCTATACAAAAAAAGTAATGGGCCGCAGCGGAACCGGCTTGGGTTTAACGGTGGTGTGGAACGCGGTCCAGGACCATGATGGCTACATAAATGTAATCAGTGATGAGAACGGCACCATATTCGAGCTGTACTTTCCGATAACAAGGGATGAGATATCTGATAAAACTTTGTCCATACCCATTCAGGAATACAAAGGAAATGGAGAGACTATTCTGGTTGTTGATGACGTGGAAAGCCAAAGAGAAATAACCTGTATCATGCTGGATACATTAGGTTATAAAGCTAAGGCAGCTGCCAGTGGTGAGGAAGCCGTAGAATATTTGAGGGAACACAGCGTGGATTTAATACTGCTTGATATGATTATGAATCCGGGCATCAACGGTCGTCAGACCTACG
>CAMYLH010000712.1 GCA_947259065.1 uncultured Desulfobacterales bacterium | reverse complement strand
CAACGTGTCAACCAGATCTGCAGCTTTGATAGCAGCCACCAGGGTATTAAATGAGCCGGCACTGACCGCGGTATCGACGATGTCTTTTTTGGAATGCGACCCGGCGATTAAAGCCGAAGTTGATAAGAAAATAGCCAAAATTGCAACTGATAAGATTTTTGTTTTCATTTTTCTGCTCCTTTTTTTTTGATTTAGACCAACCAAGCGTTTGTCAGTAGTTAATAGTATGTACTGTCAAGTTGTTGTCAAGACTTAATTTGGTTAAAATTAATTTTTTATCAAGGATTTGTCAAATACCCTTGATCCTTTCATGCCATAACCAGCGAAAGATCAATCCCAGGTCTGTCCAGTATTTGATCGATATTGGGATCAGTGAGATCGACGCCAGCTTGAAAAGGAATCAGAGCGGCCTCGATGGCTTCATCAATCCGGTCAACCATAATGAAATCCATGGCATCGCAAATTTCATCCGGCACATCGTCAAGATCTTTTTCATTGCGTTTTGGCAAAATTACCGTGGTCAATCCGGCCCGATGGGCTGCCAAAATCTTCATTTTTATACCGCCGACCGGAAGCACCCGCCCTCGCAGTGTCACCTCACCGGTCATGCCGACATTGCTTCTCACCAGACGATTGCTGAAAAGGCTGGCCAATGCCATAATCATTGCAATTCCAGCCGATGGACCGTCTTTGGGTATTGCACCGGCCGGCACATGCAGGTGGACGTCCGAATCATTGAAGGACTCCGGTTTGATTTCCAGCTGTCTGCATTTTGAACGAATATAGCTGTGGGCAATGCTGGCGCTTTCCTTCATGACGTCGCCAAGCTGACCGGTCACAATTAGATTTCCCTTTCCGTTCATGCGGGTAGCCTCAATAAACAGGATGTCTCCGCCAACACTGGTAACCGCCAAACCGGTGGAAATACCCGGCACATCAATCGTCTCGGAACTATCACTTTCAAATTTCTCTTTTTTCAGGTATGCCGCAACCTGTTCGGGAGTGATCATCACATGTTCCCACGTCCGGGTCGTCAGTTTCACGATTGATTTGCGGCAGATGGCGCCGATGAGCCGTTCCAGCTGGCGTACACCGGCTTCTCGTGTATAGTCGCTGATAATCTTGCGAACCGCCTTGTCCATAAAGGTTACATCATTATCCTGAAGTGCGTGACTTGCCAGTTGCCTTGGTATCAAATGCCGTTTGGCAATCTGAATTTTCTCCAGTTCGGTGTACCCGTCCAGCTGGAGAATCTCCATGCGATCCCTCAGCGGCGCCGGAATGGTTTCCAATTGATTGGCGGTCGCAATAAAAATCACATCGCTCAAGTCAAAATCGACATCCAAATAATGATCGCGAAACGCAAAATTCTGCGCCGGATCTAAAACTTCCAGCAGGGCACTGCTGGGGTCTCCACGCCAATCCATGCCGATTTTATCAACTTCATCCAGCATAAAAACCGGATTGCGGGTTCCGGCGCGTTTAATTGCCTGGATGATTCTTCCCGGCAGGGCTCCAATGTAAGTTCTGCGGTGGCCTCGAATCTCAGCCTCATCTCGCATGCCGCCCAAGCTCATGCGGGTAAACTCACGGCCCATGGCCCGTGCAATACTTTGACCCAGAGAGGTTTTGCCCACCCCCGGGGGGCCGGCGAAGCAGAGGATGACGCCCGTTGCCGCGGAGGTCCTTTGCGGCAAGTCATTGTCTTTGTTGACATCGCGGATGGCCAAAAGATTGCGAACCGCCAAATATTCGATAATGCGATCTTTGACATCCTGCAGACCATAATGATCTTCTCCCAGGACATTTCGCGCAGCACCGATATCAGTTTGGTCTTTGCTGGTTTGATTCCATGGCAGATCCAGTAACCAGTCAAGATAAGTCTTCACCATGGAGTATTCGGAAGACTGGGGAGACATTTCCTCTAACCGGTCCAACTCTCGCAGGGCCTCTTTGCGGGCCTCATCGGTCATATCCGCTTCAGTAATTCGCTGTCGGTAGTCTTTCGGTTCAGATTCATTATCATTCATTTCACCAAGTTCTTTCTTAATCGCTTTGAGTTGCTGCCGCAGATAATATTCTCTTTGGGACTTGTTCATCTCATCGCGAGCATCCGATTTGATTTTCTTACCCAGCGAAAGTATTTCAAGTTCACGTGACAGAAGCTTCACCAGCTTCTGTAACTTTAGTTTAAGGCTATCTTCCTCAAGCAGCGCCTGTCGATTTTCATAGCCGATTTCGCTGTGAGCGGTAACAATATACGCCAAATGTAATGGATCTTGAATCCGTTTCAGTTCATCAATTGCCTCGTTTGGCACCTTCAAAGACAATGAGAAGATTTCCTGACTGAGATCGAGAAGACTGCGGTGAAGGGCAACCGTCTCGATATCACTTTCTGTGGTCTCCGGT
>CAMYLH010000711.1 GCA_947259065.1 uncultured Desulfobacterales bacterium | reverse complement strand
CTACTCCGGGTAAATGGCTACATTTTTTCAACTTTTCAACTAACCAATTGGCGATACATGGCTGGTGCTGCTACCCTGCATTTATCATATGACCTGCCTTGCCCGAATGATTATCATTGCCGCCGTTTTGTGTACCACTGCGGGTTGTTGCGCCCTGTCTGACGCTCCGGGGCCTATCGGTATTCCTGGCTGTTAAATGTTCAAACTCTTCAGGCAATGGCGGCGGCAGCGAATTATCGAGCGCAGCACAGTATCCTCCGGCAGCTGGGATACTGCCTTCCGGCAGTTGCCGTTGCTCGATCGTTTGTCTGAAGAGGAACAAGATCGTCTGCGCCGTCTTGCTATTTTGTTCCTGCATGAAAAGTCTTTCGTTGGCACATATGATCTCGAGGTCAGCGAGGAAATGCGGCTGCTCATTGCACTGCAGGCCTGCTTACCCATCCTGCATCTCGGGATTGACTGGTATTCGGGATGGACAACCATCATTGTCTATCCAGCCGGTTTTGCACCGGAAAGAGAAGTGGTGGACGAGTTCGGCCTGGTGCACACAGTCAAAAGCAAATTGATCGGTGAAGCATGGCAACGCGGTCCGGTCATCCTGTCTTGGGAGGATACCGAATCCGCCGGTACACTGGATGGGCACAACGTGGTCATCCACGAGTTCATCCACAAGCTGGATATGCTGAACGGCGCAGCAGACGGTTTCCCTCCCCAGCATAAGCGCTCGCACGCCGAGGCCTGGTCCGAACTGTTTACCGCGGCGTATGCGGATTTTCAGGATAACCCGAAACCGGGACTGAGCCGCTATGGCGCGACCGCGCCGGCCGAGTTTCTTGCCGTACTGAGTGAAGTCTTTTTCGAGAACCCCGGGTTACTCAATGACGCCTACCCGAAGGTGTACGAAGCACTCAGTCTGTTTTTCAAGCAAAACCCGATTTAAGGGGCCGGTGACAAATGCGAATGATTCCGTTTTGTCACCGAACCCTTTGAGTCACGTAAACACCGGCGATAAAGCCGCTGCCGAGTGCAGCGGCCCACAGCCGGAAAAGTGGTCATTGATGAGGCATTACCCGCACGCCTTCTGCATCACAGGAGACCACACGCCGGATTCAACGGTGTTTTGTACATAGGTTTTGAAGTCTCTTGCCGGCCTGCCAAGTGCCTCTTGCACGCCCGGCATCACTTCGGAGTTTCTGCCATCAAAGACAACGGTAAATAGTTCATGCAGTAACCATTGCATGTCTTCAGGAACACCCTCTTCTTTCAAGGCATCCATAAATTGATCAACGGGAATAGACGTGTATTTCACCGGGCGGCCAAGCGTCGCGGAAATCTCTTCGGCGCATTGTGCAAAAGTTAGCGCGCGTGGGCCGGTGACTTCGTACACTTTGTCACGATGGCCCGGTTCGGTTAACGAGGCGACGACCACATCAGCAATATCATCGGCATCAATAAAAGGCTCAACGGTGGCTCCGGCTGGTAGTACCAGTTCACCCGCCAGGATACCCTCCAGCATGAAGCTTTCGCTGAAATTCTGGAAAAACCAGCTGGCCCTGACGATATTCCATGAAATACTGCTGGCTTTGAGGATTTCCTCAGCGCGTTGGGCACCTTCCTCTCCCCGTCCCGACAGCAGTACGACCTGTTCCAATCCGTTTTCAATCGCCATTTGCACAAACGCCTTAATCGCGGATTCTGCTCTGGGTACGGCTAAATCCGGCTGATAGGTCACATAAGCCGCGCGTGTCCCCTTTAGTACCGCCCGCCATGTTTCAGGATTATCCCAATCAAATGCGGGGGTTGTTGATCTTGAGACCGGGCGGGTTGAATACCCGAGGGCCTGTAACCGCGCATTGACGCGGGCTCCTGTTTTACCGTTTCCGCCAATAATAACTATCGGATCACTTGTGGAGCTCATAATATTTCTCCTGATCAATGTGTTAGCGTATTAATCGCGTCCTTGGGACTGCTTGATAGACGCCAGCGTTGTGCACTAATACGAGATTGTCTCGTATTTGTTATATACGATAGTCTCTCGTATTATGCTTGTCAAGATACGATTGTTGAAAAGGCACGGTTTTGACAGACAAGAAAACAACACAGCCAAAGGTGGAACAAGACGCGCTCGGTATTCAGCGCCTGGTTCCCAGCCAGAAACGCAGTCGGGAACGCTACGAACTCATCCTGGCGACGGCGGCCGGGATCATTGCTGAGAAAGGCAGTGAGTCGTTCAAGATGAGTGATATTGTGGAAAGAGCAGGTGTACCCCATGGTTCGCTGTATCAATACTTCGCAGATAAGGTCGCCATCATAGGCACCCTGGCAGAACGCTCTAACCTGGAAGGACGTGCCTGTGTGGAGGCGGAGTTAGCGAATGTCAGTAACCAGAAGGAATTGCATTCAGCGTTATT
>CAMYLH010000710.1 GCA_947259065.1 uncultured Desulfobacterales bacterium | reverse complement strand
TAAAAAAACGGCTAAACGCAAAGATACCCTTGATGAGGAGGCTGCAACAGGATGATTGCGACTTCCGGAGCGAAAACTGACAGCTCGCTTCAGTGGCAGCCAATCCGGATGATTGAAACCCCGCTGATTCGACACGGCCTGACCCTTCTGGCGCTTGCGTATCTTTTTTGGTCTGTCGGCACTCTCGACATGGATTGGTCCCGGGTGGCGGCGGGTCTGCCGCGTGCAAAAAACATGATGGTGCGAATGATTCCCCCGGATTTCAGCCGCGTGCAATTGTTGGCTCGAGGGATCCTCGAAAGCGTTCAGATGGCTTTGACCGCTACCTTTCTCGGCATGACCCTGGCAATTCCCCTCGGCATTTGCGGTGCCGCCAATCTCGTGCCGCGGCCGATTTACCTGATCGCTCGCACCCTCATCATTCTGTCGCGCACCTTCCATGAAATTATTGTTGCGATTCTATTTGTTAAAATCTTTAGCTTCGGACCACTGGCCGGGGTGCTGACACTCACCGTCGGTAGTACCAGTTTTATTTCAAAGATGCTGGCCGAGGATATCGAGAACATGCCCCCCGGGCAGATGGATGCCGTGCGGGCCACCGGCGCCGACTTCCCCAAATTATTAATTTACTGCATTTCTCCCCAGGCCTTACCCCGTTATCTGGGTGTATCCATCTACCGCTTGGATGCCAATATTCGTCACTCGACGGTGGTTGGAATCGTCGGCGCCGGTGGTATCGGACAAGTTCTGGCCGCATCATTCAGCCGTTACGACTATGATTTCAGCCTGGCCATCATCCTGACAATTATTGCCCTGGTTATCGCGGGAGAATTTTTCTCAAACTGGGTGCGCGAAAGACTGAGATGACCGTCGAGCAGCACAGGATCAAATACCCTGAAGTATGGCGACGGTTCAGTCCGCGCGAAACCCTGATCCGCTACATCTGGTATCTGGCGATTGTCTTCATTGTCGTTTGGTCGGTGAGTAATCTGGACATTCCCTGGATCTACTTTCTCGACGCCCACATTCAGGCAATGGATCTTGCCACCAGAATGTGGCCGCCTGATTGGAGATATGTTTCGGAGCTGATGACACCTTTACTGGAAACCATCCACATTGCAACCCTCGGTACCGCCATAACCGTTATCATCGCATTTCCCGTAGCCTTTTTGGCAGCCCGCAACACGACCTTCAACCTATCAACATGGATGATCGGCCGTTTCATCCTGGTTGCCTCGCGATCGGTGAACACAGTGGTTTGGGGCTTGCTGTTCGTGGCCATCTTCGGCCCGGGGCCGATGGCCGGAATTTGGGCCATCACCTTTCGCTCCATTGGATTCATGGGCAAGCTTATTGGCGAGGCGATTGAGGAAATCGATGCGGGGACCGTGGAAGCGATTGAGGCCACGGGCGCGTCGCGACTGCAGGTGTTATGGATCGGAATTCTACCACAGGTTCTGCCCGTGATTTATGGAACCACTGTTTATCGCTGGGACATCAACATCCGTGAATCTATGGTGCTCGGTTTCGTGGGTGCCGGTGGCATCGGCATCCTTCTCTACTCCTCCATCAATCAGTTCATGTGGCAGGAGGTTGCCGTTATTCTGACGGCCGTCTTTGGCGTGGTGGTGATCAGCGAATTCATCTCTGCGACGGTAAGGGGTCGGATAAGCTGACTCGAATGGATGGCATAAGATCCTTCGATTGGATCCCCATTTCGGTGGTCGGTTAGTGCTATTGTTTTTTCTTTTTCCGATCTTTCATTTTAAATAACTTTTCCTTAATCCATTTATACCCTTCAATTGTCTTATTTTTTATCTTTACCACCAACGGTTGATCGACATATTTATATCCTTTACTCTCTTCAATATTTTTAGCGCCATCAGGAGGCTGTGTATTGGTGTAATGTTTGGCACCTTTTTCATCCGTCCACGAATACAAGGTGACACGCTGGTCATCCTCTTGAATCGTTGTTTTCACATGCCAGTCGTAAGCCAGAAGTCCAACACCGCCGCAGATTATAACCAGGAGTATTATAACGACCTTTTTCATACGCTATCTTTGCTGAGGCCTCAACCGCATTGAGAACCCGATTAAGCAGTCTTTTTATTGTTGTTGTGGGATTGGGTGACAAAAAAGGTTGTAATCCCCTGGTGAAGGAAAATAAAATGCAGATTAATATTTTCTCCCATACCACAACGGGTAACCCGCGACCGACGACATCCGTTTAACTTTATCTTGGTTCGCCCGGGTTTTCAATGATTACCTTTAAAAAAATCCAGCTGCAGTCAAGGCGGTGAGCTATGCTCAAATCGACTTGAAATTGCAATCGTGGGAAATAGGGAAATAGGGTCGGACCACGGTGAACGCTTGGTAATTAAGGATGTATTCAAAAAAATAGTCCCGTATTTG
>CAMYLH010000709.1 GCA_947259065.1 uncultured Desulfobacterales bacterium | reverse complement strand
TTATGTCCTCATAATTCGGCAACGCGTCATCGGCGATTACCTGTATGTTTTTCAGACAGGAACCGTCGTTGATTTCAAGAAATGAAAACGTCTTTGAGGCCCGCAGGGTTCGGATCCAGCCTTTTATCAAAACCTCATCTAGGGGCGCTTCCGACTTTAACAATTTGTTTATTTTCTCTCGAGTCATGGATTCATCTCCGTTTAAATCTCTATTAGGTACAGCGCGGCGCAGCTTGCAGCGAAAAATTTCTTATGCGTTAGATGATACCCCGCGACTTGCCGCGAAGGGATGTCGTTGGTTTTTTTATATTTGATCCGCCGGAGCCAGACCTTTTGATGTTCAATCAGAAGAGATGGGGTAAACAGCACGGAGTAGAGGTAAAAGAATGTACAAGGTCCGCAGTGGAGGAATAAGAAATACGGTTGGGTTATTGCACCACCTGCATTAACATAACACCCACAGTCAATGCTATCATCACCCCCAGCATCATTACCTTGGATGCCTTTTGGGTGAGTCGAATCACAGCTGCAGCGGTCGAAATTATCGCCATTGCAGCAATCAATGATGCCGGGGCCATTACCCATGGAATATCTTGCGCCAATAATACCAGAGACTGCATTTGGAATACCCCCTTGGACCTGGTTTTATCGCTTTTTTTAATACAATTCTATACATAGCCCACATATTCTATGTCAATAAAAAAATCTATTAATTTTTTGACTTTACAAATATGGAATTAGCTGATAGTTGTGCGGACTTTCCTAACAAAAAAATTCAATGAAGTCTTGGGATGAAAGGCGGTAGCTTATGGAAGAGTCACTTATTAACTCGGTGGATGAAACAACCTGGTATGAAAATGATCAGCCCATCAGGGAGTTCCTGGAAAGTTTCCGGAAATCAGCAATTTTAGAAACCGAGCAACCGGCTGAAGCGCTATCCTGGGCCAAAATAATGAAAAATTCTATTCAAATTTAATCCTTCGGCTGTCCTGGCGAATTGGACCCTCCGGCTACCATCATTTTTCCTTCTGCGAGCAGATGAGCATAATCCCCAGTCCCGACCATAAACACTGAAATCTTTTCGTGACAAAATGTCTTTTTCAGAAAAAATGATCGATATCTTGAATTACGGTGCCATAAACCTCGCCATGGCCATCGGATACCGAACCGGTCTTTTTGATGTTATGGACGAATTTGACAGCCCTCAAACCATCGATAAGATATCTCAAGCGGCTGGTTTAAACTCGCGCTATGTCACGGAGTGGCTGGGTGTCATGACCACCGCTGAGATTACAGAATTATCGTTGATCGAGAATGCAGAAAATCGATATTTTCTGCCCAAAAACTGGGGGGATTTGCTTACCCGCCGAGCCGGAAATTCCAATTTGGGCGTATACACCCAGGAGATACCGCTTTTAACCAGATGTGCTATGGCGGCGGTGATTGACGGATTTAACACCGGAGAAGGTATTTCATATGACCACTATCCGAAATTTCAGGTTTTCATGTCTCAGCTGGCCAATGCCAAACACCGTCAGGTTTTGGTCAATACATTTTTGCCTTCCGTCGACAACGGTCGGATTATCCAGCAACTGGAATCCGGTATACAGGTTTGTGATCTGGGTTGTGCTGAAGGGGTCGCCGTGATTCTGATGGCCGAGGCATTTCCTAAAAGCCACTTCGTCGGGATTGACATATCGCCTGAGGTGATTGATGAAGCTCGCAGAAAGGCTCGGCAGCAAAAAATCGAAAACCTTGACTTTTTAGTACTGGATGCTGCAGATCTCAAAAGCAAAAGGGAAATGAAGGGATTATTTGACTATGTCACGGCTTTTGATGCCATACACGATCAAACCCGACCGCTGGATGTTCTGCGGGGTGTTAACCATATTTTGACACCGAATGGACGGTTTTCAATGGTGGATATTGCCGCTCATTCGAATTTAGCGGATAATATGACCCATCCCATGGGGCCGTTTTTATACACCGTAAGCTTAATGCACTGCATGCCGGTGGGCCTGGTGGGTGGGGGCACTGGTCTGGGAATGATGTGGGGACGCGAAAAGGCGGTTGAAATGCTTAGAGATGCTCAATTTCAGAAGGTCCAGGTGCTGGAAATGCCGGATGATCCCTTTAACCTTCATTTTTTTTGTTCTAAATAGGTACTAAGATGATTGGTTCCAATTTCAGAGTTCTGGGTTCAGAGGTTGTAATACTCTGACATTGCTTATGTTTCAACACGATGCCCGGATAGGCCCCTTTCAACCATTGGGTGTAACAGCCTCGCAGCCCCCAATGGATGCGAAATCCCTTTGGGATGCCCTGCATAGGGCTTTTCAACCGGGAACTCTGAACGCTGAACCGCTTAACCCAGGTTATAATGTCACCGTAATATAGTACCCCTGTTCTGCCCG
>CAMYLH010000708.1 GCA_947259065.1 uncultured Desulfobacterales bacterium | reverse complement strand
ATGCTTCATCCAGTGGCTCCGACCGGCGAAAACAAAGATCATAATATAGATCTTTGGCCCTCTGCCGGGCATAACGGTTTTTTTTCCTCTTTATTTTCTTCCCATTGGAATATCAATCGCGGGCGGAACACCAGATACTGGTCGAATAAATCGGCGAGTTTGCGAGAAAGCTGAAACAGCTTGCGCTGCGTGTCGTCATCGGCCAGGTATGTTTTCAGGTGACCAAATCCGGTATGATCAATGAACTGCGGGATGATATGCATCAGACGAAATGTCATTATTTCGGGATGATACGGTGACATTTCCGGTAAATCCGGCATCATAATTTTGAAGATATCTTCCAGAAACGCATTGGGGAAAGGAAAACAAGCGTTGGCGCAGATCCCATTGTACCTGGCAAGCTCCATGGAAACCCAGCGTTCCATGCCCCGGCTTTGCACGATGACAATCTCAGGGGTCAGCGGGGAAGGCAATGGTGTCCGGACAATCATGGCCAGCTTTTGGGCCAGAATCTCCATGCGGTTGCTGATATGGATATGAAGTCCGGGCATATGACAAGTCTAGATCACAAATGATTATTTCATTTCACTCAAACTATGCTGTAAAATGTGCTGACTGTCAACCAAATCAGACGATTGATGTATTTTGGATTATTCTGCCGAATGGTGAATCCCTTTTGCAATATATTTTACTTGACTTTAATTTCGTTATTTAATTACTTGTAGTCCAAATTTTCCCGCGCTTACGCTATCGAGACATCTAAAATGCTGCTGATAAGAAAAAACGTCATTGTCCGGTGGTTCTCCCTTTTTGGACTTTTTATCGGTCTGATTTCGCAAGCCGCCGCCGGAACATTTGTAGATCAGATGGAACGACGGGTAATTGTGCCGAATGATCCCCTGCGGGTGATATCATTGGCGCCCAGCATCACCGAAATTATTTACGCCCTGAAGCAGGAAAATCGCTTAATCGGTGTTACCCGCTACAGCGATTTTCCCGACGCTGCAACCCAACTTCCCAAAATAGGTTCATATGTGCGCCTGGATCTTGAACGCATCGTGGCCTTAAACCCGGATCTTTGCATTGCGATCAAAGACGGAAATCCAAAAGAGGTAATTGACCGACTGGAATCACTGAATATTCCGGTCTATGTGGTAAATCCCCATAATTTAAAGACTGTGTTGGAAACCATCCTGGAGATTGGTAAACTTTTAAATGCCGACGACAACGCTGAAAGCCTATTGACCGCCCTGCACAACCGCATTGAACGGGTGAAGTCTCTGATTAATCAAGATACCTATCGGCCCGGGGTCTTTTTTCAAATCGGAATTGCACCGATCGTATCTGTTGGAACCGACACATTTCTCCATGAGCTTATCGTGCTTGCCGGGGGTAAAAATCTAGCAGATGGTAAGACGCCATATCCGCGTTTCAGCAAAGAACAGGTATTGGCTCTGTCTCCGGAAATCTTCATCGTCACCTCCATGGCTCGACAGGCTGTTTTCGAGCAAGTCAAAGCCGAATGGTCTCGTTGGACGAGTATGCCGGCCGTGCACAATGATCGTTTTTTTTTAGTCGATTCCAATCTGTTCGATCGGCCATCACCACGCTTAATCGACGGCCTTGAACTTTTACTAACCTTAATTCATCCTGAACTACTAAAATAGCCTGGTGACAGAAAAAACACCATCGATCATATCACGCCTAATTTGGGTCACATGCCTTTTTATGGTGATTCTTCTATCAGCCATTATTATCGGGTCCTCCATGGGCTCATCCGGCGGCGGAATTATCTCTGTTTTACAAGTGCTTTCGGGGAAAGCTGATCCGAATTCGATGCTGCATACTATTATCTGGCGCATCCGTTTACCCCGTGTTCTGTTGGCCGTCTTGGTGGGAGCAACGCTTTCTTTAGGAGGACTTGTTTTTCAGGCACTGTTAAGAATCCTGCTGGCTGAGCCATACATATTAGGCATTTCAGGAGGGTCGGCTATCGGCGCCATCGTAGGCATTCTCTTGGGACTATCCCGATTCCCGGGAGTAAGCCTAACGGCTTTCCTTGGGAGCATTGCCACGCTGGCGCTGGTCCTGGCGATGACATCAGGCCAATCGGTTCTCAAAAAAGAAACCTTGCTTTTGTCAGGGGTAATGGTGAATGCTTTTTGTTCTTCTGTTATCATGTTTCTGGTTTCCCTGACCCAGGATACCCGGCTCCACAACATCATTTTTTGGCTGATGGGTGATCTTTCAACAGCCGATATAGGGCAGGTCGGAATTCTTGGGGCGATGCTTCTGCCCTGCTTTATTTTGATTTTCTGGCATTCCAATGCCATGAATCTCCTTCTGATGGGCAAAGAAATGGCTCAAACCATGGGGATAAACACAAAAGCCCTGACCATCACGCTTCTGGTCACTTC
>CAMYLH010000707.1 GCA_947259065.1 uncultured Desulfobacterales bacterium | reverse complement strand
CGGCAGGGACGATATCGCATTTTATATTCTATCCAAGATGATGAACTGACAATCTGGGTTGTAAAAGTTGGCCACCGGAAGGATGTTTATCGCTGACACGAATCAACCAGTGGAGCAGATGGCGTAAAGATAGCGGTTTTACATAATGGTCGTGCAAACTCGGCGTCCATTTAGGCCGCTGCTCATCGGCAGCGTTGCCAGAATCGGAAAAAATGTACCGGAAAATATTTGCAATTACTTTGATGTTTGTTCTTATTGCCATGTTAGCGCAAGCAGATGAATATATGTGGAGGCCTTCAACAATAACCTTGTCGATTAAAATCGACAATAAATACTTAAAAATTGGTCAGTATCTCCATTTTAATTGATCAGCACGTGTGATTGCAGTGTAGGTGTTGGTCATACGCAATTAGGAAAAATGAAAAAATTAATAATATTAGCACTTTTGGTTATTCCGGTATTAGTTCCAGCCCACAGGCAAGGGGAGCCAACCGATTTTAGTAGAAAACTCAGTCAAGCGGCTATTGAAAGAACGGAACACTTCGTCCGTTACGATGGATCCTATCGGAAAATCAGATATCCCAATGGCGATGTATCTGATAGTGTGGGCGTCTGTACAGATCTGGTAATTAGGTCTTATCGAAAATTAGGAGTCGACCTTCAAAAAGATATTCATGAAGATATAAAAGTGAATTTTAATAAGTATCCCAAGTTGTGGGGATTGTCCAAGCCGGATACAAACATCGATCACAGAAGGGTTCCAAATCTAAGAACCCTATTCAAGAGGAAAGGACTCGTACTCCCTGCAACCGACAAGCCAAACGATTATGTCGCAGGTGATCTTGTAACTTGGACCGTGGCCGGCAACCTTCCGCATATCGGTATTGTCGTAGACCGCCGTTCGCGTGATGGAAAGCGACCACTAATTGTTCACAACATCGGACAAGGGCCCCAAATGGAAGACATGCTTTTTGAGTATCCGATAACCGGGCATTACCGTTATTACGGCAACAGCGGTCTGAGAGAAAACATCACACAACAACATTGAGCGGGATTGCTACTTATGTAAGCGTTCCCGTGTCTCTGCTTGTTCAGCCATTTCAGATAGGCCGCCTTTGCCGAATTTTTTAATCTTCACGCCTCCCGAAAGCTTGGGAAAGTCTTCTAAGATGCACAGTTCATCGGGAAGTTTGTGCGGTGCCACTTTATCTTTCATGAGTTGACGAACTTCCTTTAAAGTAACCGTTTGACCCTGTGTGGGGATCACACAGGCACAAATCGATTCACCTAAAACCGGGTTGGGGGTTGCAACAATACAAATCTGTTCAATTTTAGGATGGTCGACCAGCATGCATTCGAGTTCATAGGGATTAATTTTGTAGCCCCCGCGATTGATTATGTCCTTTGTGCGTCCATAAATTTTGAAATAGCCATCTTTTTCTTTGGAAGCCAGATCCCCCATAAAAAGCCACCCATCGATAATTTGCCTGCGGGTTTCCTCAGGATTCTTCCAATAGCCTTTCATAACGTGCCATCCGCTTAGGGTTAATTCCCCGATCTGGCCGTCTGCCAACTCTTCATGGGTGTTCGGATCCACAATCCTTATACGGGAATCGGCAACCGGACGGCCGATGTAATTCTCCCTGATATCCAGAGGCGATGGGTAGGGGCACCTGATCCCCAGACCCGGGCCGACTTCGGAAGCGCCCCAAAACGAAGTCAGATAAACACCCATCTCTTTTTCCACTTGGGCTATCAAGCCCTCCGGTGCAATCATGCCGGCGATCAGACCGGCTCTGAGAGAACTGAGATCATACTGGGGGCGGCTGTTATGATTGAGTTCGAGAATATAGTGGGGCGGCGCTGCTAATTGCAGGGTAATTTTTTCTTGCTCGATGAGCCGGAAGGCTCTTTCCACCTCGAACTTGTCCATTAGAACCACCGTTGATTGTAGCAATAGGGGTTGAATCAAGATGGACCCGCATCCGTAGGAATGGCTCATGGGCAAGAAGCCGATAAAAATATCATCCGGGCCTGCGTTTGTACCCCGGGAATATTCCCAGCCTGCCCTAACGGAGGCATAATGGCTGATCATCGCGCCTTTGGGTTTACCCGTTGTACCGGAGGTATACAGCAGCATGGCGAGGTCTTCCTGCGGACTGATGTCCACACAAGGGGATGGCATGCTCATCCCTCTCTCCATTAAACTGTAAAAGGAATAGACGCTCCGGCCCCCACCCTGTCCTGCAAGAATGATGGTTTCGAGATTCGGTAAACTGTTTCTAAGGACCTGGAGGTCATCTAGGTAACGATTGCTCTCCCATTCATCGAAAATAAACACCCCTTTGGCCTCTGAATTTTTAAGGATAAATTCGGCTGCCTTTTGGCGATAAAGCGGATTTACCCATACCGCGATG
>CAMYLH010000706.1 GCA_947259065.1 uncultured Desulfobacterales bacterium | reverse complement strand
CCAACGGCGCATGGGCGTGGTACTGGCGCGCGGCGCTACGATTGACGAGGCACTGGAAAAGGCAGAAAGGGGTTCGGCCGCGATGACTATTGACCTGTAGACAGCCACCCTACCTGATAACGCGCAAACCGGCACAGACCACGGTTTAGAATAACCGTGGTCTGTGCCCTATTACTGCAGCGCCCTGACGGCTCGCTCGGTAAGACACTCGTATTCACCCATCTCAAGTTCACGGCAAATCCCTGGCCGCTTCTCGTAAATCGAACAAAGCATGGTGTTTCGGTCAAGGGCCGAACACCAGCCATCATCGAGCCGCGCCATGCGCCTCCCGCCCCATTTATCTACCTCGATATAACGATCGGGCACTCCGGTATCGGTGATGAGTAATACTTCCAAACGGCAACAGCAGGCCTCACAGCCTGGACAGGAAACCTCGGTATCAGGCAGGGTGGTTGCAACTTCGATTGTCAGACCTTACGTTTGAATTGCATGCTATGCCGATACCGGCGGTTTATCGGCCGTTTCCGTTGTCCTGGATGGGAATACTCCCGCAGTCCCTTTTTTTCTCGAAGGTCACACAAAGAACGCGATCGCCAAGGCGCCGCCCGTTCAGCGCATCGAGGGCAGCGCCGATGTGCTGTTCGTCCAGCTGCACAAAACCGAACCCCTCACAGCGCCCTGTCATTATGTCCGTAGCCAGGTCGACAGATCTGACATCACCAAACTCCGAGAACAACTTATTCAAACTTTCCACGGTCGTACGCGAAGACAAATTTTGCACCATCATTTTCGTCATAATTATCCTTTTGGTATCCGCCGTGAGTCTTTTTGCCCGCTGCGTCTTCAGTGATACAGAGACTTCGTGGTCTCCTTCCGAGACTTCTTCGCTGCTTTGCGTTATCCGCGCCACTGCGCACCCCCCAGTGTACACTGAAATGACAGATGTCCGCTCAGAATTAAAGGGGTCGGTGATAAATCGCAATCATTTTCATTTGTCACCGGCCACTTTTGTCACCGGCCACTTTTAATTTTCAATTTCATAATGCATCAACCGGCCCTAAGGCCTCAACCTTCTGCAACAACTGCGGTGTTATCTCGAGATGGCCCTCATATTCGGCCAGGTTGTGCAAATGCTCCAATGTCATCCTTGACTCCTTTTATCCATAACTTGGGTTGTTCCATAACCCGTGTAACAAAAGCGTTGTTCGACGCCAGTCGTTCGTTCAACGCCTGCTGACTGTAAATACTGGGATTGACCGGCCTGCCGAGCGCATCGTCAACGTCCACCAGCACAGCCATTAAATCAGCATACGGCAATGCCTCGGCTACCACCATTAAATCAATGTCGCTGGCGGCACTATCCTCCCCCTTGGCCATCGAACCAAACACGAAGGCGAATTCGATTTTACTTGTGTCTTGGTGAACAACGCGTCAATCAACACTGACGAGATGCCGTATGGACAGTAGATACTCTGCCCTGTTGACCCTACATAAACCTCAACTCCACGGCACCGCCCCCTCAAGTATCTCCCCGTCTTCCAGCGTCGCGGCCTTTAACCCCGCCACTGGTGCCTGGATCACGATATAGGTCAATTCGGAATCGCCGGTGTTCCACCAGGCGCGTCTGGCATCGGGTTGAACACTCACCACGGAGCCTTCCTGCACCGGGATAATCTCGTCATCGATGCTCATCTCACCGTGACCGCTGATGAAGATATACAGCTCTTCGTTGTTGTGGTGCCGATGGTAGAAGGGCATGCCGTTGCCCGCCGCATCCTTGTTCAGAGACACCTCCATGGAACTGAGGCCAAGCTCTTTGCCCAGGAACAGCTTGCCTTCAACATTGATGGGCGTGCCTTCCGGGGCAAACACATACTGGTTAAGGTCCCGTAATGCACCGAAGTTCCTGCTTTGAAAGTTTTTCATCGTTGCTCTCCTTGAGGGTTGTCTGCCATGTCGTGAAAACATGGAACGTTCGTTCCATGTTAGAATGATCGTTCCACGTTGGCGACGAAATGTCAACAATCGTCCCGGGAAATTGTTAGACTTCCATTAACCGATTGTAATTAATAATCTTTATTGATCCATGGCGGGACCGAACAAACAATTTGATCGCGATCAGGCCCTGGACAAGGCCGTGCAGCTGTTCTGGGAGCATGGCTACGAGGCCACGTCCATGCAGGACCTGGTGAACGCCATGGGCGTCAATCGCGCCAGCCTGTACCAGACCTACGGCAGCAAACAGGAACTCTATTTGGCCAGTCTCGAACGTTACGCTGCACAGATACTTGCCCATGTCACCGGGCTGCTGGACAAACCCGGTACCCCGCTGAGCAAGCTGCGCGACCTGTTCGTGCACGTTATCGAGCAAAGCCTGGACGGCAACATGCAGGGCTGTTTCATCAACAACACCGCGG
>CAMYLH010000705.1 GCA_947259065.1 uncultured Desulfobacterales bacterium | reverse complement strand
TTATGCAGCCAGAGCATATTCATAATCATCTGCGATTATGTTTAGGTCCCGTCATTTTAACGAGCCGACAGGAGCTCGGTATGCAGTCTAAGCTTCTTTGTCCCCGTCGAAGCCGTTTCGCCCCCAAAACCCATAAGTGGGAAATTCCAAATCACAAGCACCAAAATTCAAAACAAATCGGATTAGGAATCTAATATTTTTGAAGGGATATGTGAAAGAGCGGTTGTGGCTAAAAGTTAAGCAAATTGGGGCGCTTTGTCAAGAATTTAGCTGTATTCTTTGCGCGCGCGGTCGAGATCCCTTTTTTCATCGCGGCGCTTGATGGCATCGCGCTTGTCGTATTTTCGTTTTCCTTTTGCAAGTCCCAGAGACAGTTTGACCTTGCCGCCTTTAAAATACATTTTGAGGGGTATCAGGGAATGACCTTTTTCGTTGACCTTGCTGTAAAGGCGTTTGATTTCCTGCCGGTGCATCAAAAGCTTGCGCTTTCTTAGCGGATCGTGATTTCCATAGTAGGCAAACGGGTAGGGCCCGATGTGTATCTGATAGACAAACACCTCGCGGTCGTCAATTCTGGCGTAGGAGTCCTTGAGGTTGACCTTGCCGAGTCTGACGGACTTTACCTCGGTTCCTTTAAGCACCATTCCGGCTTCGAATTTATCTTCAATGAAATAGTCATACCGGGCCTTACGGTTTACGGCGACTATTTTTTTATGACTTTTATCCATTTTGCTTTAAATTAAAAGTAGCATTTCACCGCCCGCTGCGCTCGAGGCACAGAGGACAAAGAGACGGACTATTCTTTTCCTTTGTCTTCGGGCCTATGCTTTACGCCTTATGCCCTGCCCCTTGAGCCCTGTGCTTTAAATCCGCTACTTCCATCTCGTTAATTTCAACTTTCCAGCATCTAATAAACTCGATAAATCTCTCAGGTATTCGTCGCAGACCGGAAATCGTAACGTGCAACTTGTAGCCCGTAACCCGCATCCAACCGCGCCTGTTATGAAAACGTAACTTCCGAGAGCGTGTCACCGAATGCATCCCTCGACAATTCAAAAACCCCTCTGGCGGTTTTCTTTTTCAAGGCTTCCTGAACGAATGATCGGGCATCCTTGACGTCCAGAGAGCGTATTACCCGTTTGATCTGCGGAATTGATTGCGGATTCATGCTCAGCTCATCCATGCCCATGCCTAGCAGCAGCGGGATGTGATGGGGCGTGGCCGCCATCTCGCCACACATGAACAAGCCTATCCCTTTGTCCTTAGACACATCCGCGACCTGCTTGATCATGCGGATAATCGCCGGATCCAGGGGCTGATAAAGATCGGCCACATGCCGGTTGCCCCTGTCGATCGCCAGGGTATACTGGATAAGATCGTTTGTGCCGATACTGAAAAAATCGACTTTTTCCGCCAATAAATCCGCTACAACCGCTGCCGAGGGAACTTCGATCATGATTCCGATGTCAATCTCGCGGTTATAGGGCAGACCTTCTTTCTCAAGCGAATCAGCGGCCTGATCCAATAACTTTATGGCCTTACAAATCTCGAAATAGGCTGATATCATGGGAAACAAGATACGGACGTTGCCGAATGCGGCCGCTCTTAAAATTGCCCGTAGCTGGATCCTAAACACATCCGGTTTTTTCAAACAATACCGGATCGCGCGAAGTCCTAATGCCGGATTGATTTCATCGTATCCGCTGTGGTTGGCGACTGCCTTGTCGCCATTAATGTCCAGGGTGCGAATGGTGACGGATTTGGGGGCCATGACCTCGACCACATGCCGGTACTTTTCAAATAGTTCTTGCTCATTCGGAAATTCTGCGCGGTTCATATACTGAAATTCCGTTCGATAAAGACCGATACCGTCCCCCCCATAGTCCTTGACCGCGAAAACTTCCTCCGGCAGCTCAATGTTTGCCATTACCTCCAGTTGGACACCATCGGTAGTTTCGGCTTTGAGATGGCTCTCGCGGGTGATACCCACTTTAAAATCTTCATATTGAATTTTTCGTATTTCATATTCTACCAGAGACTGTTCGCTGGGGTTGACGATAACCTTACCGGTACTTCCATCGACGATGATGAGCTCTTCGTTTCTGATTGTGGCGGTTGCCTTGACCAGTCCGACGACGGCCGGGATTTCAAGGGCCTGGGCCATAATCCCGGTGTGGGAGGTTTTGCCGCCGCGATTGGTTATAAACCCCATAATTCGTTCCAGGTTTATTCGACTGGTGTCTGCCGGTGACAGATCTTCGGAGACCAGGATAACACGCTTATCAATGGCAGCGATATCTTCGGATTCGACCCCCACCAGGTTGCGCATGATGCTGTCCGATACATGCACCACGTCCAGGGCCCGTTCTTTCAGATAGGAATCGATCATGTTCTGAAATATCGAGTTTAAATGTGTTACGAC
>CAMYLH010000704.1 GCA_947259065.1 uncultured Desulfobacterales bacterium | reverse complement strand
CGGTTTTACGTAAAGGCCGTGCGGGCTTGGAATTTATTTAGACCGCTGCTCACTTCCACGTTGGGCGGTAACAAGATAATGGGGTAGTAAAAATGAATCAAACAGGAAGCTCTTTTCCCCAATACCTCGCCGCAATGGTAAACATTACCAATAGGTGTACTCTCCGCTGCAACCATTGCTTTGTATATCGTGACGGGAACCCGAACGATCGAAAGGACGAGATGGATACTCCCATGATGCTCGAAAAACTGACGAAGCTGAAGAAGCGCCATGGAATCCAAGCCATGCTGTGGATGGGAGGGGAACCGCTCCTTAGGCCGGATGTGTTGCAAGAGGGAGTGAATTTTTTTACACAAAACACTGTGACGACCAATGGCACGCTCGCCCCAATAGAATTACCCAATTGTACTTATGTAATTTCTGTCGATGGCCCTCCTGACTTAAACGATACAATACGTGGAAAAGGTACCTTCAGGAAGGTGATGGAGACTTTGTCGCGCATTCCAGAAAAGTTCGCATCAACGATTATGTGTCAGTGTGTGGTAACAATACAAAACGAGGACTCACTTGCAGAGTTGGTCAGGCTTTTACGGCCGACACGTGCCGAAGGGATGACATTCTCTTTTTATGTACCGTGCAAGTTGGACACTTCAGGTCTCACATGGGGTTCACTTGAACGTCGTGATAAGGCCGTACACAGGGTAATGGAACTCAAGGAAAAACATCCTGATTTTGTGTGGAATAAAAAGAGGAGTCTTGAATTGATGCTTTCAGAAAACGCCAAATCTATAACCGACAATTGTCCATCCAAGAAACATGTGTTACCGCTTTATCTAGAAGGCAACGAGTTCGTTACACCATACTGTTGCTATGGAAATGATGTCGACTGCGACCTTTGTGGCGCATGGGTAGTTTTCTATCTTGCTGCCAAACTTGAAGAAGGGAGCATAAGCCGCGCCAAACCAGCAAATGCACACTGACCACAAAAGCTTGCGATTGTTGAATTTGCTATGTGTGGGAACCGTTGCCCATCCTTAAACCAAGAGACGTCTGAACAGGGATAACGACCCCCCAGACAATTTAGCCGCAAGGTATCGTGGTAAAAGAAGATCTGGTCAAGCTAACTGGCCGATAGTGGTTCAGGGGTGGACCATAATAACTGGCTGCAATTACTTGGCTATATTTGGAAAACCAGCATGTTTTGAGCCAATAACAATGCGGTGGATCCCAAAATAGGCGATATTCAAAGTAATCGGTGTAATTGCCGAACATTAACTTCCAACTAACTTAACGTGGAGAAGCATATGAAAACCATTATTCGCATAGCACTTTTAGCCGTTCTAATCCCGAGTATGAGTTATGGAGAGGATAAACACAATCACGAAGAGAATGAAATTGCTGTAGGAGTGGAAGCATTGTCACGTGATCTACGTGATTTACTTTCTCAAGAAATGCAAGCATTGGAAAAAGGAATGATGTCCATCATCCCCGCATACAATTCTGGAAAGTGGGCCGACATCGAAACGACCGGTGGAAAAATAAAGAATAGCTATATATTGAAACAAAACCTTACAGAAAAACAAGTTAAGGAATTGCATTCAGTATTACCACATGCGTTTATAGAAAAAGATCAGAGATTCCATTATCTATCAGGCATGCTTGAGCATGCCGCAAAAAATAAAAAGGAAGAGCTTATAAATTTCTATTTTTCTGAAATGAATGAGTCGTGTCTTGGTTGTCATTCCGTATTTGCAACTCACAGATTTCCAGCCTTATCATCAAAGGAAAAAAAGACTGAACACTCGCACTAAAATGTATAACAAGGCGGTTGCACGTGATCGCAGGGTCCGGGCGGCGTATAAAGTTTTTAAATTCATATAAAATCTCTTTATTTCGCCAGTCTGCAGAGGGCCCCTGCGCCAGGTGAACCGTAGCGTCAGGCCTAATAGAAAGCAATGCGGACAACATTCATTTTTTATTCGGAGTTTACCCTGGCAGAGAAGTAAACATTACGTTTTCTGATGCCAGGACTTCACATACCAGGATGTACTTTGTTGAAGGGCGTTTCTATATTCTTTATGGTATGGGTAAAAACCTGGACACCTTTTTTAATTCTTTCAACCTTTTAAGCTAACAAGCGCTTTCACATCCAACCGGGCTCCGCTGGCGCTTTTTCAGAGTATGGTTTAAATCATAGTTTATCACATTTACTAAGTCTGTCGTAGTACCCCGCCCGGCGGGTGAAGCGCGGCGTTGGCGTACCCATATCATACCAGTATTCAAGTAAACGCTTGCTTTATACAGCAATTGGTGGTACATGTAAAAATACAATAGGAGGTACGCAATGGGAAAACTTTTGAATATCCTTCCAGTAAGCGATTTGAGGCAGAACGCTGCCAAGATCCTGAAAAAATTACGAGACAA
>CAMYLH010000703.1 GCA_947259065.1 uncultured Desulfobacterales bacterium | reverse complement strand
TGCGAGACATCCAGCGAAAGGACCCGTTTCCCTATGGTGATGCCCTCTGTGTCCCTCTGGAAGAAGTTGCCGTTTTTCGCCAGACCAGCGGCACTACCGGTCAACCCGTTTACCAGCCGGATACCTGGCAGGATTGGGAGTGGTGGGCCGAGTGCTGGTCATATATCCTCTGGGCCCAGGGCTATCGTCCCAAGGACCGGGTATTTATTCCCTTTGGTTATAATATCTTTGTGGCGTTTTGGGCCGGCCACTATGCCGCCGAAAAAATCGGCTGCGAAGTTATTCCGGGAGGTGTGCTGGACACCAAAGCCAGAATCCTTAAAATCCAGGAACTGCAGGCCACGGCCATGATGGGCACTCCGACCTATATCCTGGGGATGGCCGAGACGGCGCTATTGAAAATGAAGATCGATCCGTCTGAATTAACCATTGATAAAATTACCTGTGCCGGCGAGTGCGGCGCCAGTATTCCCAGTACCAAAAGGCGTTTGGAAAAAGCCTGGGGAGCCAAGGTCTATGATCACGCCGGAGCCACCGAAATCGGAGCCTGGTCTTTCGAGTGCCAGGATCAGCCGGGTGGTCTACATGTCAATGATGCTTTGTTTCTGGTAGAAATCGCGGACGTGGAAACCGGCGACATCATCGAAGAGCCGGACCGTCGGGGGAAAATGATTATTACCGCCCTGGACCGCCAGGCTCAGCCCTGTGTCCGATTTGACTCCAAGGATGTGATTGAATGGTCTGCCGATCCGTGCCCCTGCGGACGGACATCCCGCCTGATCAAAGGCGGCGTGGTCGGCCGGGCTGATGATATCACCAAGGTCAAGGGCGTGCTGCTGGCACCCTCCGCCATCGAAGAAGTTGTTCATGGGGTAGACGGACTGGGAGATGAATACGAAGTCATTGTGGACCGGGTCGGTCACAGTGATAGAATAAAACTGAAAGTGGAAGTATTGCCCGAAGCCCAGGATCAGTGCCAATTGGTCGAATGCGAGCTGGCCGATCAGCTTAGATTAAAGACCAATTTGCGATACGATATTGAGATTTGCGGCTGCGAAACCTTGCCCCGGTATGAAGTCAAAGCAAAGCGTTTTAAAGACCTGCGGAAAAAGTCGAAAGAGGATTAAGAAATGCAACAATTCGATTTGGATGAGATCGACTCAAAAATTCAACTGATGAGAAGAACAGCAGAGGAGCTTGCCCAGGCAGGAAAGAATTTTCCGGCCATTGCCAGAAATATCGTGCGGATTTCGGCCGGCATCAAAATGCTGGAAATTAATATTTCCGACGTTGTGGAATTGGAAAAGCCTGATTAAAAAATAATCCTCCTCCGGCGGATTTTGCTCTCAGTGTCTCGGTGTTTAATTGTTGTCTTTGAGCCGTGAACTTTGAACTTTTTTATTTATCTTTAACCTCCAGCAGCAGAGGGTTTTTCGTTTTCCGATTTCACGCCTCAGCATTCTCAGCGATATTTGTGGCGAACTATTCGGCATAGCCTTCCGATAAATCCTGCTTATGAACAATTTTTACCTTTTCTAAATGCTGCTGCAGGTGAAGTTTCACAATTTCCGGTAGCATGGTCACCCGGTCTTTTTTTCCTTTGCCATCTCGAACCGCAATTTGATTCATGTCAAAATCAATATCTTTAACGCGTAATCGAAGACACTCCATCAGGCGCCGGCCGGCCCCATATAAAATATGGGCCATGATCCAATAGGTACCATCCAAATTAGCTAAAAGCTTTCGAATTTCAATTTTGGAAAATACCAGCGGTATCTTTTCGCACCTTTTCGCACGTGTTACATCATTCAACCAAGGCAACTCAATTTTTAACACTTCTTTGTACATGAAAATTATTGCGCTAAGAGCCTGATTTTGAGTGCTGGACGCAACACGCCCATTGACTGCCAGATAAGTCAAAAACTGCTCTACCTCCTGTGTACCCATAATTCGGGGATGCTTTTTATTGTGAAACAAGATGAAACGTCTGTTCCAATCCAAATATGCCTTTTCTGTTCTAATGCTGTAATGCTTTAATCGAATTTTGTCCCTCAAACGATCTAAAAGTCTCGGTTTTTCAATCATATCAGTTCCTTAATAAAATGCTGATAGGTTTTTGTTGAATTGACAAGCTCAACACGGTAAAATTTTTGATGAACAACGAAATGAACATTGACTCTAAACGGGATTTACTCATCCTAAATTTATAAATTTTAATAATATTAAGATAATCCAATTAATTTAACCGGGCCATTAATGTCAAATCTTAGAAAAAGCGGTCAAATGAAAATTTCAAAAATATGACGCTTTTCTGCACCTTATTTATTTCTTAATTTGACGTATAAAAGCAGATCTGTTCATTTTTGCCAATAATTTAGTTTACATAAATATTAACATTTTGAATAATACGTCAAAATTGACGTATTTTT